>CAYYQJ010000120.1:0-7505 GCA_964473775.1 uncultured Bacteroidales bacterium
GAACCCTGTCGATGATGTCAGAAGTTCCGTCGCCCCATTTCAGTTCGAGCTGAGGGCGGTCGGCGAGGCTGGGCGCATAAGTGTATGTAACAAGGGTTGCTTCGTAGGTGAGTCCGCCTTTCCAAACATACGAAATTTCGCCGGCGCGCTGATGCGTTGCAAATGCAGCAACAGAGCACAATAACAAAAAAAGTAAAGTATAAAAACGCCTCATCTTCAGCTCAGGTAAAAAAGTATGTAAAATTACAAAAAAATCAGGTACCCATGGCAATATTCTATAAATATCATCTATTACTTTGGTGTAACTAAAAATATCTGGGTTTATTGTGATTGAAGGATGATTCGATCAAATTAAGCTATCCGAAAAAATCACAAATATCAAAAAACAAAAAACAAATAAATTCCAAAACAAATAAAAATTCAATATCAAAACCGTTTAAAAATTTTGGAATTTTGAAATTGTAATTTACCTGACTGACGGTAGTCGGGTTTGTTTTTTGATATTTGAAAATTGTATTTTATTTGTTTTTTGATATTTGAACATTGTTTTTTGAAAATTTTCCTGTCTAGAAAGTTTATTCTGGTTTATTTTCTTCTGAATTTTTCTTTTTTCTTTTCACTTTCACATTTTCATGATAGTAAATTGTGTAAATCTTGGCTCGCACAAAATTGGTTGTGGCAAAAATATCCTGGCCAATTTTGCACAAACGCATCAATTCTTTATAAATTTCATTGCCAGCTTCTTCTCTGGCCTGAGTGGCAATATCGCGGTTGATTTCGGCTTCTTCTTTGAGGTCGATGGATTCGTCGAAATCGGAATTTATGGAGGCAATATTGTTGATAATCGCCATAGTTAGCCCTTCGGAAGCCAAATCGGACAACTGACGTGTTGCAATTTTAACCACTCGTTTTCCCAGTCGGTAAAGCTTTTCGTGAGGGATTATAGACATGTTTTCAAACCGATAGCAACGATATTTTGCATTGCGAAGGCCCCATTTATTGCCGGCCATGGTTCTTACGGTGCGTATGGCTTCCAATAATTTTTCAGCCAGTTTATCTTTATCTTCAGTGGCGTCCAGCATAATGCTTTTGAAATCTAAATCATCTTCATCAAATCTAAAATCATCAATCTTAGTTTTGAAATTGTCCAAATCGGCCGCACTTACCCCATAGGTGTTGAATTTTAAAATATCGACGGCAGCCGAGCGCACTACTTTTTTTGCAACCGAACCAAGCAAAGTATCCGAAAACGCATAGTTTCTTTTAGATGTTTTTTTCTGAGTCATAGAAATTGGGTTGTAATAATGATTTGTAGCACAAAATTAGTAATAATAATTTTTATGAAAACAACCTAAAGGGAACTTTTTTAATAAAAAATCGTAATTGATTGAAGCAAAAGCATGTTCAGATGTAATAATATATCATTCAGATTAAGAAATAGGATGTACAGATGAAGTAATATTGAATTCAGATTGATAAAAATGATATTCAGAAGATGAAATATGATGTTCAGAATAAGTAATAAGATGTTCAGATGAGTAAACATGATGTTCAGATGAACGTATATAACATTCAGATGAGGAAATAAGATATTCAGATGAGTAAAATATGAAGTAAATACATCATCTGAACTTAATAAAATATCATCATGATAATAAAACATCTCATCTAAACATAAGAAAAGCATCTTTAAACATATATAAAGTGTTGCAGAACTAAATAAAACATCAGCATAAATTAATAAAAGCTGATATCATCAAAATAATAGTAAATCTAAAAAAGAAATAACTACAGATAAAAAAGATTTTATTTTACCTGAATGAGATAATTTATCAAAAAAGGGATGATGATGATAAAAGGAGATTTAATCTCCATTTTTAGAATATAAAAAATGCGATCTGTTGGCTGATTTTTGCGCTTTGCGCTATGGGCTTTGGTATTTTGATTTTAGAATTTAAGCCTTGATATTTGGAATTTGGAATTTGGAATTTGGAATTTGTCCCCAGTATTTCCCTATTTTTTACTTACATCCCCGCCAACATATCCTTTATCAGATTTTCTGTTCCCAGAGCAATCTGGCTGATACTCGCATCAAGCATATAGCAAGGAGTGGTGAAAAGATTATTGTTTTTATCGTAAATTACATCTCCATGTTGGGCACGAACATGCATAGCGCCCATTTCCTGAATATGCTTTTCGGTGGTTGAATCGGTGCCAATTGTAACAGAAGGGATATCGATAAGTTTTGCTAAAATAACAGGCGCAATACACATAGCCCCAATAGGTTTTTTGAGTTTATGCATAGAAATAATGGCAAAAGCAATCTCGCCATCCACTATCATTTCGCTGCCATCGAAAGCATAGGTACACAAATTTTTTGCCACACCAAATCCGCCGGGAAGCACCAAAGCATCGAAATCTTCGGCTCTGAAAGTGGACAAAGGCTGAATATTGCCCCGAACCAAACGGGCTGCCTCAACCAACACATTGCGGGTTTCGCTGGTGGGTTTTTTGGTATAATGATTAACAACATGATGTTGGTTGATGTCGGGTGCAAAAGCAATATACTTTGCACCGGCTTTATCAATTGCCAACAGAGTGAGCACAGCCTCATGGATTTCTGCGCCATCAAGAACGCCGTTTCCGGCCAATATAACTGCAAAAGTTTTCATGATATTTGATTTTGGAGTGGAAATGAATTTTTGCAAAATTAAACAAAAACCAATTGGTTTTTACCAAAAAAACTTCAGCCTAGAAAAAATAGAAAAAAGAATACATCAGGCGGATATTGCTCACGGGTTTGATGTTTTGAACATCGCCCAAACTGTTTACCGAATCGCCATAGCCGGCCACCGAATAATCGCCTTCAACACCCATTTTTACCTTGCCCGACAGAAAAACGATACGGGGCGAAATGCGATACACATAAGCAATGTTGCGTCCACGGGTAAAAAACGAAGACTCTTTGTCCCAGTTCATAATATTATGCTGCGAACCCAGATTTTTGGTATATCCACCAAAAACTCCAAACTGAATTTTGCTTCCGTTGGTGGTGATATCGGCCCATGCCGCAATGGTATTGAGCGAGGTGTAATCGAAATCGCCACGAGCAATCACTGCGCTGTCGGTAGTATATTTGTAGGCATATCCGCCCAGCATACACTGGTCGTAAACGTTTTGGCCGTAAGTGCCTTCTATTTTAAAAGTGATGGCTTTGCAGCGATATTTGAAAAAAGCCAGAGCGGCATAATTGCTCATGCTCGAATTGGTGGCGTAGTTGCTATCAGTAACCAAACGAGGAACCAAAGTTTTATAATCTATGGCTGCTCCAAAAAATATTTCGCGGGTTTTATCTTCGTTGAAATGTTGATACTGAATTCTCAGATTCACATCGGGCATGGTAGCATTTTTGATGGCATTTGTGCCGCCCCAACTGGTAAAATCGAGCTGCGACATTAAGGCCAACTGGAATTTAAAATCCTTGAGAGTTTGAATCACTTTAATCTGAGGATTTCGTGCAAATGGCTGATAAGGTGCGCCTGTGTTGATGGCCATAATTTCAGGGAAACAGCCTTCTACAAACATGCCGTTCCAGGTTTGACCCACCACAAGCGAAGTGGAAGCCCAATCCAATCGGGCAAAAGCATGACGCAAACGAAAACCATTGGCATTGCCGGTTTGGGTTCCGGTAAACTCGGCTTCAATCACTCCTGAAGTTTTGGCGCCAAAAGCATCGGGTCCGAAAAGTTCGCCTTTCAGGCGCGATTGAATGGCCAGAATATTAAAACTGGTGTGAGCATAAATGTCCACTTTATCTTTATCCAGTTTCACATTTTCGGGATATAAAAAGAAAGCGCCTTCCAGTTTATCCACCGTTTTATGTGTATCGAAATAGAAATCGTTTTTCACATAACCCGAAAACTTAATGCCAAAAGATGGTTGCTGATCCTGAGCAAAAATCATAAAAGGACTGAATAATAACACCAAAAGAATAAATTTCTTCATCATACACATTGTTTAAAATAATTGAGCGGCAAAAATACTCTTTTTATTAAAAAATGATGATTACTATTTATGATTTATGATTTGGAATTTGACTTCCAACTTCGGTCTTCCAACTTCGGTCTACTAACTTCTGACTTCCGACTTCCCAACTACCTCACCAAAGTAACTATCCCCTTCACTTTATGTCTCACCCCTTTTATCTCTTTATAGATGATAAGATAAGTGTAAACGCCAAGCGACACGGGTTTATCATTGATGGTTCCGTCCCATCCTTCATGAATATTGGTGGTACTGAAAATTTCTTTTCCCCAACGGTCGTAGATAATAAACGTATAATCGCTTTCGTCCACACCGGTAATTTTAGGTATAAACACATCGTTATTGCCATCTTCATTTGGGGTAAATGCATTTGGAATAAAGATTAAGGCGTTGAGATAGATATACACATCTTTATTTGCAGTATCGCGGCAGCCGTTGTTTTCCACAATCAGTTGAACATGATAAACCCCCGAATCAGAAAACGAATGAGAAGGATTCTGCAAACCGGAAAAATTAAAAACGGGCACAGATGGGTCGTCAAAATTCCAGTTCCAGGTAAGCGCACCAAAAGATTGGTCTTTAAAGAAAATCACAGGATAATCCGTATAAGCATAATCAGGAGAATAAGTAAAATCGGCAATAGGTGTAAGATAAACGGTCACGGTAGTATTGGCAGTAACCACGCAGCCGTTGATGTCGAGAGCTGTAAAATTGGGATAATAAGTTCCGTGATGTTGATAAATATGATGCCCCGTTGAATCAATAGAAGTGTTGATGTTGCTGAAAGGATCATCAAAATACCAATGCCATGAAGAACCAATGATGCCATTTGCAGGCGAAAAATCAAAGGTAACATCCAATGGATTGCAACCACTATTAGGAACAGTGAGAATATCAACCTGAGATGAACTGTAAAAACTGATACTGGCCGTATTGCTTCCAACGCATCCGTCGGGATTAGAACCCACCACAGTATAAACCGTATTGGCTAAAGGTTGTGCCACTACTGAAGAACCGGTACTGTTGTTTAATCCGGCTGAAGGAGTCCAAACATAGTTAGAAGCACCATTGGCAGTGATAATGATGTCGGTTCCCGGACAAATAGTAGCAACACCTGGAGTTACGGTAATATTCAACCCCAAGGTAATGTCTATTTGTGTCGAATTGGTATTGGAGCATCCTGTGGCAGGATTGGTATAATTATAAACTATAGTATGAGTTCCCAAACCTGCAGTAGCCGGATCGAAAGAATTTCCAATAACGCCAGGCCCGGAATAAGTTCCTCCGGAAGGTGATGCCTGATTTAAATTAAATGCCGGAGCAGTGAAACAAAGTGTGGGCATGGCTGCAAAGGTAATTACAGGCAAAGGATTTACAGTGACAGTAACTGTGTTGGTCCCTGAGCATCCTGATGAGGTACCGGTAACTGTATAAATGGTGGTGGCAGCAGGAGTAACACTTACAGGGCTATTGCTTAAAGAACCCGGCATCCACGAATAAGCGTTTGCACCTAAAGCAGATAAAGAAGTGGCATCGCCAATGCATATTGAAGCAGGAGAAGCGCTGGCTGTTACTACTGGATTTGGATTAACAATAACCGTTACGGTTGTATCGGCGCTACATCCCAGGGAAGTTCCGGTTAATGTGTAGATGGTTGTTGATGCAGGGGTCACATTATAAGTAGCTCCTGATGCACCCCCGGGCATCCATGAATAAGTGGTTGCCCCGTTTCCTTTCAATAATGTAGATTGTCCGGCACAAATGGTATCAGGATTAGCAGTGGCACTAACCACAGGGATTGGAATCACTGTAACTGTAATGGTATTTGAACCACTACAACCTAATGCAGTACCTGTAACCGTATAGGTTGTGGTGGCTGCAGGAGAAACATTAACGTTGGTTCCGCTAATTGAATCGGGTTCCCAAAAATAAGTTGTAGCCCCAATTCCGGTAAGAGTGGTCGATTGTCCGGTGCAAATGGAATCAGGATTGGCAGTAGCACTAACAACAGGTATAGGATTGATGGTTAATGTAACCGTAGCTGAAGCAGTACAGCCGGAAGTAGTTCCTGTAACTGTATAAATGGTAGTATTATTAGGAGAAACAGTGATAGTATCACCGGTTGCTCCGCCCGGCATCCAGGTATAATTCGTGGCTCCGCTTCCAATAAGCATAGAAGATTGTCCTGCACAAACTGCTGAAGGGCTTGCGACAGCACTTACCACAGGCAAAAGATTAACTGTGATATTAATTGTATCTGAAGCCGAACATCCTAATGATGTTCCGGTTACTATATAAACAGCATTTGAAGTAGGGGAAACATGAATACTATCACCGTTTCCACCGGGTGTCCACCCATAATTAGTGCTACCCATATTGCTGGTTCCAATAAGGGTGGTAGAACTTCCATTGCAAATGGTATCTTGCGTGGCAATCGCAGTAACAACAGGGATGGAAACAACGGTTACTGTTACCATATTTGAACCCGTACATCCGGCAGCGGTTCCCACAACTGAATAGGTTGTGGTTGCGTTTGGAGTTACTGAAACAGGAGTTCCAATCATACTTCCCGAATCCCAGTCGAAGCTCGTATTAGGCACATTACTGCTAACACTTAATGAGGAGGATGCTCCAATGCAGATACTATTTGGTGTAGCTGTGGGAGTGAGTACAGGATTTGGATTTACTGTGATGGAAACTGTATCAGTACCGATGCAGCCGGCAGCAGTTGTTCCGGTTACAGTATATATGGTGGAAGAAGATAGGGAAACAGAAACTGAAGAACCCGGTAAGTTAACTGGCATCCAGTTAAAATTGGTTGCGGGGATGTCGCTCAGACCAAATAAAGTATCAATAGTGCCATTGCATATTGTTGATAAAGCCACTGAAGCATCAATCACCGGATTGGGATTCACCGTAACGGTAACTGTACTCGAACCTGTACATCCACCAACTCCACCAACCAGAGTATAAATGGTAGTAATTGTTGGAGAAACAACATAAGGATTGTTGCTTGAATTGCCCGGAGTCCAGGTATAGCTTGTTCCGGATAGATTGCTGCTTGCACTAAGCGAGGAAGAAGCACCTAAACATATTGCCGGAGGTGTTGCTGTTGGAGTTACAACAGCGTTGGGATTTACAGTGACGGTTACCATTGCCGACCCCGAACAACCCGCTGCAGTACCGGTAACTGTATAAACAGTGGTTGCAGCAGGAGTAACAACAACTGAGTTTCCAACTGAACCGCCCGGGTTCCAGGTATAAACGCCACCTGTTACATTGCTGGTTTCTGACAGAGTTGAAGAAGCCCCAACACAAATAGACGAAGGAGTGGCAGTAGGAGTGATTATCAGGTTCGGATTAACGATAACTGTAACCGTATCCGTACCTATACATCCGGCAGCATTACCGGAAACTGTGAGATCGGAAGAGCACACGTCTGAACTCCAGTCACCTGAAGC
>CAYYQJ010000121.1:0-7505 GCA_964473775.1 uncultured Bacteroidales bacterium
ATGAAAGAATTATAGGATTCTATTTTGATAAAATAAATTCCCATTTTGTTTCAGGCTCATTTAAATTGTTATAACTTATAATCTCAAGACAATTTCCATATTCATCAAATTTGCAAAAAATTTTACTAACCATTTTACCATCCGTATTATAAAACGTTGTCTCTATTAAATTATTAGAAGTATCGTATTTGAACGAAATTTTACTCTCAATTATACCATCATTATTATAATGAATTTCTTCTATCCTATTTCTTTCATCATTATAGGTATAATATTCTTTTTTGCCTTTATCAGTTCCTTCTTCGAATTTTTTTTCGGTTTTATATCCTAATGCATCATATTTATAAGTTATTCTTTTACTAAGTTTCCATCTATATTCGGAAAATTCAATTACATTTCCTGTTTCATTATACTTATACTCATATGAATACATTGGTGAGATTCCTCCTGAAGTTGATTGTTGAATTAATATCACATCTCCCTTTTCATTATATTCTTGCAAATATTTTTCATTTAATGCCCCATGCTCATTATAACTACTTATTTCAATTATTTTTCCATCTTTATTATATTTATAAATAATATTTTCATCCAAAGAATCAGAGTAACGATAGGAATCCATAATAATGGTATTCCCCTTTTCATCAAATTTATCTAGCTCCCATAATTTTTTTGAACTATTGTTAATTTCTCCAAACTTATAATTGTATTTATATTGTTTGCATTCTTTAAACCCTCCTTTTATTTTTGGTTGTTCAAGTATAAATTGGGAATAGGATAGAGATATTTGTAGTAATAAGATCAGAGAGAAAAAAAAATATTTTATCATGGTTCTGTTTTATTTGTTTTTAAATACTCATTTGACTTTTCAGTTACCGCTCCCCGATATAATATTTTACAGGGACAAGCCCGTTTTTTTTAAGTGGTTACTGCTCTCCACAATCCATTTTTTTACCCCAACACAATATACATTGGTTGTGTCCAAGCTAACATGCCATCAATTCTTTTCACTGCGCAACCGCGAACCCAAATCTTTTTCATTTTATCCATTCCCGGTAAAGTAGCTCTATGTTTACTATCTACTATTCCCAATTTCCATGCTGTTTCATCTTCGGGTGGAGCTTCCCCAACAAAATACATATAAACATAAGAAACTGCGCTATCTACTGCTTTTTGTACAACATAAATGTCATCAGGATTTTTGCCATGCAATAAATAGAAACTATCTTTTTCGGAAGGAATAGGATCAGAAGTTAATAAAAATCCACTGCTGCGTAGCTTAACTCTGTCTCCATCCGATTTCTGGTCAACATACAAGCCTATGCTTCGCAATGCAGTCAGCAATAATTTGCGGGCAGCAATCATTTCGGCTTGTTCAAGCGAACCACCTTTCAAGGCTTTGGTAACTTTTTTCTCAAAATCATCCAATAATCCGCTTAAGAACAAAATGGTTGGATCGGGGGTTAAAAAATATGCATTGGCGGTCATGCACAGAACGATAAGATAAGTGATTTCTATCAGAAACTGATGTGAAACCCTTTCGTAATTAATAATTGGTTTTTGCTTTCTCATAGTTTTATTTTTTTAGGTATTTAATTTATAGGATATTAATTTAAATTATTGAATCAGCACGGTAAATTAGGAAAAAACAATTTGTTTTTGGCTAAAGCCATATATATCAGGCGATTTGCTAACCCCAGCCTTAAGGCTGGGGTTATTGATACATACCATTTTTAGGGACTTTAGTCCAAACTGAATGACTTTTTGAAGTGGGCTCACAATTTGCAAAAACCATGATGCAATTTTAAATTGTAAGGACGCAATTTTAAAATGAAAGGACTCAATTGTAAATTGTGAGGGCACAATTTTAAAATGAAAGGGCGCAATTGTAAATTGTGGGGTACGAAAGTTAATTATACAGGAAGCAACTTTAAATTGAAAGGAGACTACTGACAGTTGTCGGCAGGCAATTTGAAATTGCTTGCCGACAATTTGAAATAAGCTGTATTTCTCAGATTTTGAAATGTATTTATCAGGATACCAACATACACCAATAAACTTATAGCTTTCGCTAATAGAAAATTGCCCATTTAAAATATGGGGGGGGGGGGTGTATATGTACCTGTTGTTTTCATTTGAGGCGGCTAAGATACAACTTTTTTTATTAGTTGGTTATTTTGTTGAAAAAAAAAGGTGTTTTTTTTTGAAAATATTTTTCGAAGTAGGTCGGACAAATAAATTATTTTGGGCTAAAACCCACAAAATAGCGTTATTAAACCCCAGACCTGAAGGTCGGGGCTTATGAAAAAAAATAATGATTAACGTAAATAATAATCTACCTGAAGCTAGTTTTCAATTAATACGTAATAAAATCAGGATAATTATCAACGCCGTTTATGGCGTTGATAGGATGCAATATTTAATCCGGCTTAAGCCGAAATTAAAAAATGCTATGGAAAACTAAAATCTTTTGTATTTTTGAAAAAAATAATTTGCATCAAAAAACATCGAAAAAACAACCAAAACGAACCTTTACCAACAACAAATTTTCAGTTAATCTGGATAACTTAATCAACTTAATCCACCTAATCCACCTAATCACAAAATGAAAAACATAGAAAAATACATACTGCATTTTGGTTCCGACCCTGCCATTGCAGGCACCAGCGAGAGGATGATTAAAAATGTGATTAAGGCATGGACAGAAACTGGTAAAGAATTTCCTGACATCAGACCCAACCTGCCAAAAAAAGACATGGAAATCCTTAGTAAATTAATTTCCGACATCCTTCAGGAAAAAGGTGGTGAAATATCGCGTCATACCAAAATAATCTGTGTCGCATTGGTTTATCTCAATCTTTCCCTGCGTGGCAAAGCACGCTTTCTTGAGATGTTGGCTTTTGATTTTGATGTAAATATTGCTGCACTTGAAGAAAATATCCGTAAACTAAAAGAGGCGGTGAACGATGAAGAGCTTATCAATGCCGAAAATCTCGTCAGAGAATCCCTCATTCCGCCCCGTGTGAAATTGCTACGACAATTAATCACCCTGCCTAATGGTTTTATTTTTCTGAAAGACATGCGTTGCGATTTGTTTTCTATCAAATCGGCCCCCCGCCTGAAAAAACTCAGCGACGACCTAAAAGCCCTTTTGTCCACTTATTTTGATGTGAACCTCCTCGACCTGCAGGAAATCACATGGAATTCGCCTGCTGTCATGCTGGAAAGGCTCATGGAATATGAAGCTGTTCACGAAATTTCTTCATGGAAAGCACTGAAACATCGATTACAGACCGATCATCGTGTGTTTGCATTCACTCATTACCGAATGCCCAACGACCCTTTGATTTTTGTTGAAGTGGCACTGGTGAAAGGATTGGCAGATAATGTTCAAAAACTCATAGATGTAAATGTAAAAGCCTGCGACCCTAACAAAATGGATACAGCCATATTTTATTCCATTTCTAGCACTCAAAAAGGATTGGAAGGCATCAGTTTTGGCAATTTCCTGATAAAACGCGTAGTAAAAAAATTAACTGCCGAATATCCCAACCTGAAAACCTTTGCCACCTTATCGCCTCTGCCAAAGTTCAGAATGTGGTTGACCAATTATCTGGAAAAAGGAAATGAAACCCTGTTTAAACAGCACGAAGAGAAAAAAATCTGTGCACTTACGTGTAATAAAAATACGGCTCAGGGGCTACTGGATTTAATCAATAAAAAAGACTGGCACTTAAACGAAGAAATAGTTGAAGCTATTAAAAAGCCACTGATGCGCCTGTGTCTGCATTATTTATTAAATGCAAAACGCAGAAACAACATGCAAGCATTCGACCCTGTGGCTAACTTTCATTTATCAAACGGAGCCAAGATTGAGAAGTTAAACTGGCTTGCCGATACTTCAAAAAAAGGCATGATGCAATCGGCAGGTATCATGCTCAATTATCATTATCGCCCTGATAAAATTGAAGTGAATCACGAAAACTACATGACCACCGGCGGTGTTCATATTTCTTTTAAAGAAAAAGCACAGTGGGGCTAATATCTATTTAAAGCAGGCTCTATTCTACTGACCGGGTGACTTTGAGTCACCCGGTCAGTAACAAACAATTGATTTCTCAGGGTTAACCTATTTTCCTAAAAAAATACAAACAAATATCACCCGATTCAAAAAGATAATATCTTTGCCAAAGATTGTGTCGTCATTCTATCCTAATGATAGAAAACCGCACATCTCATTTGAAATAATTTTTTATAAGCTTTAACAAAAAACGCCCCCTATGAAACTTATGAATACTAACAAAAACCTGCAACTGAAAAAAGCACATTGTGTTCTTTCCATCATTTCCATAATTCTTTGTTTATGTCCTTTTGTAGCTAATGCTGAAGTATTATTACCCCCTATTTTCAGCAGTAATATGGTTTTACAACAAAACACTACCGTTAATTTTTGGGGAACTGCCGACAAAAACGAATCGTTCACCATCGCGGTTGATTGGCAAAAAGACAAGATTTTAGTTACTGCGGGCAAAGATGGCAAATGGCGTGCATCAGTAAAAACCACCGAAGCCGGAGGCCCTTACGAAATCAAAATCACAGGTACCAATACCGTTATTTTCCGCAATGTGATGTTAGGCGAAGTTTGGTTTTGTTCAGGACAATCCAACATGGAATATAGTCTGGCAAAAATCGGCGGATGGAAAAAGAACAAGGACGATTTGAATGATTTATTGCAAAACGATTACATCAGCATCCGACTTTGTCAGATTGAACGTTCTATTTCTGATACTACCATGGACGATTGCAATGCACATTGGATGCTTCCTGACTCTACCACAGTAAAGAATTTCAGCGCTACCGCCTGGTTTTATGGCCTCGAACTATACAAAACACTTCATGTCCCCATTGCTTTGATTTCGTCCAACTGGGGCGGCACTCCCGCCGAAGCCTGGGCCGAATATTCGGCTTTGGCCGGGGATAAAGCGCTTTCGTATTATCTCGACAAAGACTATGTGGAATATGGCAAGCAAAACAAACGCTCCATTCTTTATAATGCAATGGTTTATCCCCTGCATTTGTTTCCCATCAAAGGCGCAATCTGGTATCAGGGCGAAGCCAACATTTACGATGCCGATTTGTATCACAGATTATTTTCCACTATGGTGAAAACCTGGCGCAACACTTGGAATATCGGCGATTTCCCGTTTTATTATACCCAAATTGCTCCCTACGATTATAAAAGCAAATGCAATGCCTCGGCCTATTTACGGGAGGCTCAACTGCAAAGCCTCGATATTCCTAACTCAGGAATGGCCGTTACTTTGGATATTGGCGAGAAAAACGACATACATCCCCATGATAAAAAAGATGTAGGCAAACGTCTGGCACTTTTGGCGCTTGCGCATACTTATCATAAAATAGAGGTGAGCAAATGCACCGGCCCTACCTTCGAATCCATGACGGTGGATGGCCCACAGCTTCGTTTGTCGTTCAGCAATGCGAATGGTGGATTGGTGACAAAAGATTCGCTGATGCGTGGCTTCGAGATGGCCGGAACGGATAAGGTATTTTATACTGCCAAAGCCCTTATCAAAGGTTCTGAGGTTTGGCTTCAATCGGATAAAGTTACCAAACCCATAGCTGCACGATATGCATTTAGCGATACCACCAAAGGCTGCCTGTTCAATAAAGAAGGCTTGCCGGCTTCCTCTTTTCGCACGGATACCGAACCGTTTTTCTACCGTCAGATTCATTTCCATGCCGTCAGAGATTCTTTAGATGGGAAATTATATGCGGTGTTGTCCGTGAACGATAAAAACGCTATGGTTCGTTACACATTGGATGGAAGTGTGCCTGATATCAATTCAAAGATTTATACCGATAAAATATTGCTCACCAAATCTGTTCAAATAAATGCCCGTTCATTCAATGGAAAAACTCCTTGCGTAAACACATCAACCTATAATTTGGAAGTAAACAAGGCCTGGAACAAAACCCTGCGCTATCTCACCACACCTCAGGGACAGTTTAAAGGCAATGATTATATTCTGGTGGATGGCTTCAAAGGTTCCAGCAGTTTCAGAGATGGATTCTGGCAGGGATTTTTTGGCGATGATGCCATAGTGATTATTGATTTTGATACTCCTACGGATATTTATAAAGTAAAAACAGAATTCGTGCAGGACATACAATCAGGCATTTTTATGCCCGAATATGTGGATGTGTATGTTTCTAAAAACAAGCTGGATTACGAATTGATTAGAACAGATTTGATAAAACCCGATAATGCCATGAAAGATGCTTACATCAAAGGAATCAGCATAGAAATGCAATCCAAAGGAGTAAAATCCATAAAAATAGTAGCCAAAAACGTAGGCCTGTGCCCTGTGTTTATCCCCAATTATAAGGCATGGCTTTATATTGATGAAATAGAGGTGGAATAGGGAATAGGGAATATTCTTTTCGTCAAACAAAAAATCATTGCTGAAACTCATAATGTCTTGTCCTGAAATAGGTTTACAAAAAATAAAATAAAATTGTCAACTTAAAACAGGATTAACATGAGAGAAGTAACCCACTATTCGGACGAGTTTAAAAAGTCCGTAATTAAAGAAGTATTATCTGGTCAGATATGCAAAGATGAAGCCCGACGGCGCTATGGTATTAAAGGAAAATCCACAGTATTAAATTGGATTCGTAATTTTGACACCTCACAAACCAATGGAATGAAAAAGAAATTACCACCAATTAAACGTGAAACTGCTGAATTAGAAGCAGAAAACAAACGACTGCGGGATGAACTGGAGTTAGAGCGCTTGCGAACATTAGCATTAAATGTAATGATAGATTTGGCTGAGGAACAATTTAAAGTACCAATAAGAAAAAAAGCTGGTGCCAAACAGTCGAAAAAATAGTCTGCACACAAAAACATCCAGGAATAGATGTCCTTTGTGATCTGTTTGGCAAAACACGTCAGGCGTATTATAAGCACAATAAATCAACATTTAAAGAAAGCGTATTAGAAGATTTGATCATCACATTAGTAATGAAAGTACGAGGGAAACAAAAGCGATTAGGCGGAAAAAAATTGTTAAGCAAAAGCAAACCATTCGTTCCTGAAGGAGAACATATTGGCAGAGATGCCTTTTTTGATTTGCTTCGACGTAATGGTTTGTTGGTACGTAAAAGAAGAACTCGTGCATTTACAACCAACTCATTTCATTGGCTTCACAAGTATCCTAATCTGATAAAGGAATTTACTCCAGAAAAACCACATCAGTTATGGGTAAGTGACATTACTTATATTAAAACATCTGCTGGGTTTATTTATCTCTATCTTATTACAGATGCGTATTCTCGCAAAATAGTAGGATGGCATTTATCAGATACAATGGAAGCTGAAAATGCACTTCAGGCGCTTTACATGGCTCTAAGCCAGCTTCCGGCTGATGTTGAAGAAATCATCCATCACTCTGATCGCGGAATCCAATATTGCAGTTCCAAAT
>CAYYQJ010000122.1:0-7503 GCA_964473775.1 uncultured Bacteroidales bacterium
GAAGTCTTTTTTTTTAATTAAAATTCATATCTTTGATAAAAAATTGAGGTGGAATCCAGATACCACTTGAAAAAACGGATTAAACATAATACACACGAACATGAAAAAAACAATTTTACTTATTCTTGCAATTCATTGTTCTTGCTGTTTGTCAGGACAAATTGTTTATACAGATCTAAACCCTGATGTAAATTATTATTGTGCTTATGCAGGTTCACCAATGGGGGGTTGTGAAAATGATTATTACTTGGATCTTAATAATGATGGCACTATTGATTTTGATTTTAGCTTTGTTAAAAACTATGATGTACACTATGGTGGTAGTGATGAACATGATAAAATAGAGGTGCGTGGCAATAATCTGTTTACATGTTTATTTAACCCTCTTTTCCCGTATAGTTATGGAGATACAATCAATGCATCTTCATTATGGTTTCCTCCTACTGAATTTTATTGGGCTTCATGGGGCAGTGATGGTTCTTATTCTAGTGGTGGATGGTGGCCTAATTATTCGAAATTTTATGTGGGCTTAAAGTTGATTGTAGGCACTCATACATACTATGGCTGGATCGGGAAAAGCAGTAAATATTTAACAGACTATGCCTACGAGCTTTCAAAAAATTATATTGTTGCAGGATACGTTCCCGCTGGTTATGGCATATCAGACAACTCAAATAATAATCTGCAATTTACAGTATTCCCAAATCCTTCTTCCGAGAAAATCACTTTAACTACAAAAGATTCTTTTAATGAAGAATGCACGGCCAGCATACTAAATATTACAGGTGATCAAACTCTGATTATAACTTTTGCTTCGCAAGATAAAAAAGAAATTGATATCAGCACCCTCGCCAAAGGCCTCTATTTTATCAAACTAAGCACAGCAGATGGCAGTGTGGTGAGGAAGTTTGTGAAAGAGTAGGGAAGTTGGAAGACGGAAGACTGAAGAATAAAAAAAGGCTTGCCCCTATTCCGGCAAGCCTTTTTTTTGTAATTTTGTATAAAATATTACTATTATGACAACCGTAGAATTGAAAAATATTCTGATTCACCAAATTTCAGGTATCAACGACAAATCCTTTCTTCAAGCCATTAAGAAAATAATTGAAACTAAATCAGAGTCTATTATTTACACTCTTAGTCTGGAAGAAGAAAAACGCATCAAAGAAAGTCAGGAGCAAATTGCCAGAGGAGAGTACCTAAGCAATGAACAAGTTGAAAAGGAGATTGATCAATGGCTAAAAGAAAAATAATTTGGTCTGTTCCAGCTAAATGTGACTTACTTGAAATTCTAACTTTCTACTTTAGCCGCAATGGAACTAAGATCTTTAGCAGGAAACTAAATTTATCCTTACGAAAAACCATTAAACTTCTAGAAAAAAATCCTGATATTGGAATTCAAACAAATCACCAAAATATCAGAAACTTAGTTCACGACAATTACTATATTATTTATAAAGTAAATCCTGATACCATTGAGATATTAGCCATTTGGGATAGCAGGCAAAATCCCGACGATTTAAAAATAAAATATTAGGAATAGTTACACAACATTATACTCATTTCTACAATATTTGATTGTTTAAAAAAAGGCTTACCTGATTGGGTAAGCCTTTTTTTAGTCATTCAATTAATCTGTGAACCTAGCGAAGCGATTTCACGAACACCAAATAATAATTTATGAAGTGAGTAATCAGTGGCAATCCAAAAAACTACCTTAAGTCGATAACTTCCACACCGGGATGGTCTTTGGCGTTGAAAGTAAATTTGGTTTCGGCAATGGCTTTGTTGGTGGTAAATTTGGTAACTGTATAAGTATAAACAGTGCTACCGTTTTTATCATAAACAATAGAATTTACAATCTGTTTCTTGGCCTTATCAATTTCCAAACGCATTTTAATATACGAGCGGGCTTTCAAAGGAGTCAGGTCGATAATCTGATAAACCACTGCTCCACGGGTTTCTTCTTTAACAAACTTAGGAGTAAAACTTTTATCGTAGCTTGTTAGCAGTTTGGCAGGATTCAAAGACTGATCATCCTTGGGGTCATTGTTATTAATCTGAACTTCGTTATTATCTTTGATATAAGTCCAAACGGTTTTACCATCGCTGATGATTTGTTGTCCTGAAAAATCAAGCCAAAACTTATCGCCTTTCATGCTGGCAATGCCTGTTTTGGTTTCTTTAATTTTCTTGGTCTTATTTTCCATGGTATAGGAAAAAGAAATTTCGATAGTTGAGTACGTTTTTGTTTGAGCAACCACTGCATCCAGTATTGCTTTTGCTTTGGTGTTATCCTGTGCATTCAGGTTAATTGCAATAAGAATTGCAATCGCAGAAAAAATTATTTTTTTCATTTAATTAATTAGTGATTAGTAATTGGGAAGTTATGTTTATGAGTTATGAATTATGAGTTATGAGTTATGAGTTATGAGTTACTTTTGGCTTTGAATACTTGAAACAATCTTCGGTCTTCCGACTTCCGACTTCCAACTTCCGACTTCCGACTTCTTAATAATTATTCCTTTTCATGTCGTTCAAAAACTGTTCCAAAGAATTCATATCGCTTATTTTTACATCGCGTGCTTTGCTTCCTTCAAAAGGCCCAACAATACCTGCCGACTCCAATTGGTCGATAATACGTCCGGCACGGTTGTAACCCAGTTTCAACTTACGCTGAAGCAAAGAAGTACTTCCATGTTGGTGAGCCACAATGCAGCGGGCAGCATCCTCAAACATATCATCACGTTCGGAAGGATCCATATTTTTAACGGCTTCGCTTTCTTCATCAGGACATTCAGGCAAAGCAAATGCTTCAGGATATCCACGTTGGTTGCCGATAAAATCCGTAATTTCGTCCACTTCCGGAGTATCAACAAAAGCACATTGCAAACGAACCATTTCGCTTCCTGTAGATAAAAGCATATCCCCGCGACCAATCAACTGGTCGGCCCCACTCGAATCAAGAATGGTGCGCGAGTCAATTTTAGAAATAACGCGAAAAGCAACACGTGCAGGGAAATTGGCTTTAATAGTTCCTGTAATAACATTTACAGAAGGACGTTGAGTTGCAACCACCAGGTGAATTCCGATAGCACGAGCCAACTGAGCCAAACGAGCCATAGGTGTTTCCACTTCTTTACCGGCAGTGATAATTAAATCGGCAAACTCATCCACAATAACCACAATATAGGGTAAAAATAGATGCCCCTCGTTGGGGTTCAACTTACGCGAAATAAATTTGGCATTATATTCTTTAATATTGCGCACCCCGGCTGCCTTCAGCAAATCGTAGCGAACATCCATTTCAATACACAATGAATTTAAGGTTCTTACTACCTTTCGGATATCTGTAATAATAGCTTCCTCGGCATCAGGCAACTTGGCCAGATAATGACGCTCAATTTTCGAAAACAAAGAAAGTTCAACTTTCTTAGGATCGACCAACACAAACTTTAATTGTGAAGGATGTTTCTTATATAATAAGGATGTCAGGATACAATTCAAGCCAACAGACTTCCCCTGACCGGTTGCGCCAGCCATCAACAAGTGAGGCATTTTGGCAAGATCAGCAACAAAACTTTTATTCGAAATGGTTTTACCTAAAGCGATAGGCAAATCATAGTTATTGTTTTGAAAAGCATCAGAAGCAATGATGGTGCGCATAGAAACTATCTTCGGATTCTGATTCGGAACTTCAATACCAATAGTTCCCTTACCGGGCATAGGTGCAATGATACGAATACCCAAAGCTGATAAACTTAAAGCAATATCATCTTCAAGATTCTTTATTTTAGAAATTCTAATACCGGCTGCAGGTACTATTTCATATAAAGTAACCGTTGGTCCAATGGTAGCATTTATCTTATCAATTTGAATAGAATAATCGTTGAGGGTTTTTAGAATACGGTTTTTATTGGCTTCCAACTCCTCATTTTGAACAGTAATATTCCCTGAATCATATTCTTTAAGCATATCTAAAGTGGGGAACTTATAAGTAGGCAAGTCCAAAGTAGGGTCATAATCTGTATCAATACCAAAATGTTTAGGTTCATCAATATCAGTAATGATTTCAGGCTTTTCTTCTGTCTGCTCCTCAGGAATACTTACTGTAAACGGCACATGTTCTTTATCTTTATCCACTTTAACCTTTTCAGGAATAATAGTATTTACCAATGCTATTGATTCTGAATCATAAGTATTGTTGGCAGGTTTCTTTTTAAATTCAAATTCCACATCAGGCTCATCATCCTCATCATCATCCTGAATTTTCAGATGGTCAATAGCGTATTCGTTTTTAACCGGAGAATCTTCTTCAATGGGTTCTTCAAAATCATCACCAGCTATAGGCTTCACCTTTTTTTGCCAACGTTTTTGAATATTATACTCAATAATTAGAAAACTTGCCAGAACAAAAAACAAAATAATGCCTGTTCCAATCGTCCCTAAAACACTATGCAGCCATAAGTTTGCCTGATAACCAAAAGAGCCACCAAGAATCAATAAATTATCATTATGTATTACGAACGAAATAGTAACAGAGATCCATACCAACCCAAGCATTACATATTTTGTAGCTTTGCTAAAAGAAAAAACAGTGGTATTTAAAAATAATTTTAAACCTGTAATCAGTAACCAGCAAACAAATAGAAATGATGCGACACCAAACCACTTTTTAATAAAAAGATAAGAAACCACAGCACCCATTTTTCCCATCCAGTTTTCAGAGGTGAGAGTAATGTCAGTCAATACCCTTCTGATAGGATTGAAAAAAATATCCTCATCCTCCTTCCACGAAAACAAATAAGAAATAAAAGCAATCAATAAAAAGAAGGCGAACAACAGTAAAAATAGTCCCAATACCTTCTGAAATTTATCGCTTCGAATAACAGTAATAATTCCGGATACAGTAACCTTTTCTGTTTTTTCTTTTTGTACTTTCTTTTTGGGCTGTTTCTTTTCTGCTGTTTCTTTTTTGAAAGTAGTTTCTTTTTTTGCTGAAGGTGCTTTTTTCACATTAGGTTCATGATTCACCTCACTACCAACATTGTTGGTAATAAAGGTATCCTCCATAATGGTATTTTTCGAAAAAGTTTTTTCTTTTGGTGGCATCACTGTTACTGTTAGTATAAAATAAAAATCCTCCTATTCAGAGGATTTTAGATATACTGATAAAAGAGAATTATTCTCCTCCTCCCATTTGTTTCATCATTTGGGCTTTTTCTTCTGCAGTAAGCTCAACATAATCTGATGGAATAAGAAAATCGGTATCTTTTACTTTACCTTTTTTAACCTCAGTTGCACTGAAAGTAGTGATGATACCATCTGCAGTAGTAACAACATATTCCAAAGGAACACCTTTTAATTTATTAAATTGTCCACCGTAGTTGAGTGCTTCGCCACCAAGTTCTTCAGTGTAATAAATAACAGCATTGGAAACTTTACCATCTTCATCCTTTTCAATATATTCAGCTTTCTTACAAACATAACCAGCAATGGTTTTTGTTTCGTCTGAATATTTAATTTCAGGAGCAGGTTTTTCTTTAATTTTCGCTTCAATTTCCTCTGAGGTCATTTTGTAGTATTTTTTATCGCCCATAATATCGAGCAATGTAACCTGAGTTTTTGCATCTCCATTGGTGATAATATCAATATTAACTGGTCCCAAAGGAATATTCATCTTTTGCAAGTTCTCGTAAATCGAAAGAACCATAAGCTTTGGTTGTTGAGCGGCTGTAGCCGCATCAATTGTTCCAGAATATGCAATAGTGTAATTTATAACACCTTTAAACTTTTTTTGTGCACTAGCATTAATGCTAAATGCCCCTAATAAAACCAAAATAACTAAGGTCGAGCTGACAATTTTTTTCATGATAGATTTTTTTTATTTTAAATGATTTTGCAAATATAATACCAATTATTTGTGTGCAAATGTAAGTAGATAGAAATATTTTATTTCTTTTTTCCTAAAAAGTTTTCAATAAAGAAATTAACAATAAAAATAAGAGGTTTGGAGTTTAAAATTGCTTATACAAAAAAGCTTGACAATTTATTCTAATAGCCCAAAATCTTCATCATAGACTTATAACTTTGCTCTTTAGCAAACAATTTAGTAAAATACTCTCCATCCTCATCCACATCAATAAGAATATGTTTAGGCGCAGGAGTCAGGCAATGTTGAATACCTCCATATCCCCCCAGCGATTCCTGATAAGCTCCGGTATGAAACAAACCCACATAGAGTGGTTCATTTTCCACAAATTTTGGAAGAAAAATAGCATTTGCTATGGCTTCTGCATTATAAAAATCATGACTATCGCAAGTAAGTCCACCCAGATGAACTCGATGATATTCTCTCTCCCAATGATTAATTGCTAAAAGAACGAAACGCTGATTAATTGCCCAGGTATCCGGCAAAGTAGTCATAAAGGAACTATCAATCATATTCCATACTTCCCTATCGTTTTGCTGCTTCTGACCAAGTATAGAATAAAGTATTGCGCCGCTTTCACCAACTGTATACGATCCGAACTCACTAAATATGTTTGGCTCGACCACTTTGTTTTGCTGACAAATGGTCTTAATCTGCAAAACTATTTCCTCAGCCATGTATTCATAATCATAATCAAATGCCAAAGAATTCTTCACTGGGAAGCCACCGCCTATATTTAATGAGTCAAGTTCCTTGCAATATTTCTTAAGCTCGCAATACACATTAACGCACTTGGTAAGTTCATTCCAGTAGTAAGCACAATCCTTGATTCCTGTATTAATAAAGAAGTGAAGCATCTTCAATTCAAACTTCGGGTTATGTCTGATTTTGGATTTGTAAAAATCGACAATATCATGATACCTTATACCCAGGCGAGATGTATAGAAATCAAATTGAGGCTCTTCCTCTGATGCAATACGGATTCCAAGTTTGCATTTTTTGGTAACCATATTTTCAATTCTAGTAAACTCATCCTTATTATCCAAAACAGGAATAGCATTTGTAAAACCACAATTAATCAAGTCGCAAATGCTTTGTAAATAACCTTCCTTTTTAAATCCGTTGCAAATGATATACTTGTTCTTATCAATCTGCTTATTCTCCAATAAATGATTAATTATATTGATATCAAACTCCGATGAAGTCTCTAAATGAATATCATTCTTTAGAGCTTCTTCAAGAATAAATGAAAAATGAGAACTCTTTGTACAATAAGAATAGAAGTACTCGCCCTGATAGTCTGCCCGAGCAATTGCAACATTAAACAACTTCTTTGCCTTCTGAATTTGCTTTGAAATCTTAGGTAGATAAGTAATCTTTAAGGGTGTTCCGTATTGCTTAATAATATCCATCAGGCAGATATTATTAAAGTATAGTTCATTGTCTTCTATCCGAAACTCTTCTTGCGGAAAGTCATATGTTTGCTCAATCAGATCAATATATTTGTTTTTCATTTCGTAATGTAAGTAAGTTAAAATTGAAAAAATCTAACAATCCAAAACAGTCGGATT
>CAYYQJ010000123.1:0-7475 GCA_964473775.1 uncultured Bacteroidales bacterium
TTCAGACGTGTGCTCTTCCGATCTGGTATCGATTTGACCATTACAAGTATGTAAGCAGGTTTCATTTTGTGGATTAAGTGTAGCTGTAATTACATTAACTGTTATATTAACCGATGCGCTTCCTGTACACCCACTGCCATTGGCAACAGTAACCGAATAATTTCCTGCTGTGGTAACATTAATTGTTTGAGTTGATGCACCTGTTGACCACAAAAAAGAAGAATAACCTGCACCGGCATCCAATGTTCCGGGGTTACCAGGGCATACAGAAGTGGGTCCTGTAATAACAGGATTCAGGTTGGTTAATGAAGCAATAGTAACAGTAATATTCCCCGGACAGCCATTTGCATCAATAACATTTAGTGTGTATGTTCCTGCAGCCAATCCTGTAAAGTCCTGTGGTCCGGAAATATTACTATATGTTGCAATTGGAGTGGCTCCATCAAGAAGTGTATAGTTATAAGGATCAGCACCACCACTAGTGGTTACGGTAAAACTGCCATTGGTTTGTCCTGTGCAAACATCAACAATGTTTGTAGGTGTTGGTGTAACAGTAGGGCATCCGCATGGATTAACGATAATGTTAACCGAAGCAGAACCACAAGCCATAGTATAAGTAACTGTAATTGTTCCCGCCCCAGCAACGCTTGGGTCAAAAACACCTGTTGTAGGGTCAACTCCAGGACCACTCCAGACACCTCCCGTACCACCTCCATTTAATGTTATCGGTGCATCATTGTTACATAATGGGTTTACCGGGCAAATGTTTGCATTGCAACAAAACAAGATCATTGGTGGACAAGCCGACATATTAGCTGATTGTATTTCACCATTTCTGTTGCCGTTAGTATTACAATCTCCTGTAGAACCACAAAAAATCACATTTCCGTTTAAGCTTACAGCAACATCAAATACTTTAAATGGGGTTGCAATTGAAGTGATAAGATTAAGGTCAGCATCAAACTTATAGATGCCATCTGAAGAACCTACATAAACATTTCCACAGGAATCAATATCAATACCTGCATTTCCCGCTTGGTTTCTACCAAAAAATGGATCATTTATGGTGCTACCCCCTGGAATTGGTGCAGAAGTGATTATCGAACCATCAATCAATGATCGTTTTTGAACGGCACTACCATTTTGGGTATATACAAAATAACGATTAGCTCTGATACACATCACCCCCGAATTGCCATTATTGGGTTTATAGTTTTCACATTTATAACTAAAATGGTAACCATCATCTATCTTAAAAATAGAACCCGGGCAGGCTGAGAAATCATCATCAATAGAGCCTATTGAATCAAGAGTAAGGTAATAATAACGGGCATTTCGACAGGAGGTGATTGATCTGCATTCTTCTATTATCGGTGGAAACCCAAACATGTTCCCGCTTCCGACGATTCGCGTGCTGTTTACACTACCATTGCTTGTATTGATATCAAAAATGGCTCCACTCAGGCTTAACATACTTCCTGTGGTTCCTCCAATAATCATTTTTGTCTGGTCGCAGTTAAAAGCAATATTCCAATATTCGTTAACACTACCAAACCCTGAATTTGCCTGCCAGTCCAAACCTCCTGTGGTATTTATTCTTTCTAATGCAGCAATCGAACCATTAGTAACAAAACTATTTCCGGCATCATCGGTTATAAAAGTACCTAGCCAATCGTTTGCTGTGTCCCAGGGTGTATAATAAGTCCATTGCAATGCTCCTAAAGCATCATATTTATACAATTGCATGGGCATTTCGCCCCCAATCATATACACATTGCCTGATCCATCACGTTCGCATTCCCATACGCCATTTGAGTTCGGCAATATTGGCAAATCAGTCCAGGGGTCAATAACTACCGATTTGGTAACATTATACTCATTAAGTGAAAAAGAAATGCTGTTTCCATTTTTCATAAATGAAGAAGTAATATTGGCCGATTTATTTTCAGCATAAAATGTCAAAGGGGCATGGTCAACAATATCTCCAAATTTAGTTGGAATATGAACGTCTCCATTGTCCGAAATTTGAGGCATACTTGAGTATTTCATTTTAATCTTCGAAACATCAGCACCGGAATGCAAAACAATCGAATATTTAATACCACTTTCAGAATGAAAAACATATTCTACATCAATACCCGGATATAAATTTTTATAAGTAATTTTTTTAAAGCCCTTAATATTATTGATATTCTTTACAGAGCCATCTTTCTGATTAAATGTATAACTGTGATAATCTATAGTCGCATCTTCTGCCACTATTTCGACATCTGTATTAGCATTTTCCCATATCATGCTGACAACATCAGTTTCATAACTGGTTTTGCGTTCTTCTGCTTCTTTTTCTTTCCATTCTTCAAATGAAGTAATTCGTTCTTCAAACTCATCCATTTCTTTTTCTTTCGGCTCACGTTTTATAAACTGATATGATATCCCATTCTTTGTAAAATAAATACGTGTGGTTCCCCCATCAAAAGCAAATAAAATTTCCTGATTTTCTTTTGTACCTTGAAACTGACCTTTATTTTCAATAAAACTTTTTTGTGGTTCAAGTTTTACACTCCAGTTGTTTGATTGCGAAAAACTCTTGGTGCTACTCAAAATGAGTAACAAAAAAAGCACACAAAATGATAATTTACGATTAATAAAGTCTTTACTCAATGAGGACGATTTACTGTAACAGTATGATAATGTCATTTTTGGAAAATTTTTGATAAAAGATTTAATATAAAAAGTACACTGCAATATTAATAAAAAAACTCAAACTAATAACAAAGTTTTTGCTTCTTTAGTAAAAACTTAACAAATCAACAATCTGAATTTATTATACTTAGACAATATTTCCTTTGAAAAGGTTGCTTCAATTTAATAAAAATATTCAATGGTTGGGCCTCCTCCGTAAAGAAATCTGTGAAATAAATGAAGCAACCTCGCAAACACACTTATAATCAAAATACCTCACTGATAAATTTGCGGAGTTTTTATTTTTTCCGACTTTCCATGGTGAACTCATTCCTATTTTATCTACCTTTGTAACCAAAATATTAATAATGGTTACTACCGAACAAATTAAAGATCTGGAAAGAAGACTAGAAGATCTAAGGAGGTTCCTTTGACATCGACAAAAAACTGGTACAACTTACCGAACAAGAAAATATAACCCTTCAACCCGGGTTTTGGAACGACCCCAAAAAAGCCGAAACATTATTAAAAGCGATTCAGGAAACCAAAACCTGGACCGAAGTTTATCTGAAAGCAAAAGCAGCCTGCGACGATATTGCAGTCATGTGGGAATTTTTTATCCAGGGCGATGCTTTGGAAGAAGATTTGGATGCCCAATACAACGAATCGTTGAAATCCGTTGAAAAGCTTGAGTTTAAGAAGATGCTTCGCGGCGAAGAAGACCGCATGGGTGCCATTGTAAATATCAATCCGGGAGCCGGTGGAACCGAGAGTCAGGATTGGGCTCAGATGCTCATGCGAATGTATTTGCGTTGGGGCGAACGCAATAATTATAAAGTAAATATAATCAGTGTTCAGGATGGTGATACTGCAGGTATAAAATCAGCTTCCATTGAGTTTGAAGGCGATTATGCATTTGGTTATCTGAAAGGCGAAAACGGAGTACATCGTTTGGTTCGTCTTTCACCTTATGATGCTGCCAATCGCCGTCACACTTCTTTTGCATCAGTGTATGCCTACCCGATTATCGATGATAACATTGTGATTGAAGTAAATCCTGCCGACATTTCTTGGGATACCTTTCGTTCAAGCGGACCGGGGGGACAAAATGTAAACAAACTCGAAACGGCGGTTCGTTTGCGTCACGAACCTTCCGGCATTATTGTCGAATGTCAGGAAACTCGTTCTCAACTTCAAAACCGTGAAAAAGCCATGCGCATGTTGAAATCGCAGTTGTATGAAATCGAAATTCGAAAGAAAAAAGAAAAGATAGACGAAATCGAAAGCAACAAGAAAAAAATAGAATGGGGTTCACAAATTCGAAGCTATGTAATGCATCCTTACAAAATGGTGAAAGATGTACGAACCGGCACCGAAACCTCAGATGTACAATCTGTAATGGATGGCGATCTGGAAGAATTCACCAAAGCATTTTTAATTCAGTTCGGTTAAGAGAACTTTAAACAGGCCCTAACACCATCAGCGCCATATTATCCTTTTCAAAAAAGAATTTTCTTACATTTGAATCATTGAAATAGATTTTGCGTAATTTCGCTGAAAAATAAATATTCTTTCAGCCATATATCATCGAAAAACCCCCTACAAAGGTTTATATGCGCTTGAATATTTGTTTATACAAACCAACATTTAAATTTAAAAACACACCACATGAAAAAAGTTTTTCTCCTTTTTGCGTTTATCGCAATTTCCATTCAACTTTCTTTTTCTCAAATTGTAGCCATCGAAACAGCCCGCAATGTAGCGAAAAACATGTATTACGAACGTGCCAATATTGGCAATAAAATCGACTACAAAGACATTTCATTCGAACAGGATTTTGTTGTTTCAAGCAATCAACTACCCGTTTATTATGTATTTAATGTTTCCGGCAATCGTGGTTTTGTAATTGTTTCTGCCGAAGAAAGAGCCGTTCCTGTGTTGCACTATTCTTTCGAAGGCAGATACAACCCTGCCGATTTGAACGAAAATTTTGTTTATTGTATGAAAAATTTCGAAAAACAAATTGTTGCTGCCCGCGAAAACAATGTAGCTAAAGAAAAGAAAATTACCGATATGTGGTCTTTCTATTCAACAGCTACTGCCATTCCATTAGCCAAATCCACCAATTCGGTGGCTCCTCTGTTGGGCACTTTGGCATGGGATCAGGGTTGTAATTATAATGCACAATGTCCTTCACAGGCTTCAGCCTGGTCCACCTGCGGAAAATGTCCCACAGGTTGTGTAGCAACAGCCATGGCAATGATAATGAAATATCATGCCTATCCCACTCATGGTTATGGCTCTCACAGCTACGTTCATTCTGTCGCTAACGGATTTACCAACGATTTCGGAGCACTCTCTGCCAATTTCGCAAGCGCTACCTACAACTGGGCAGGCATGCCCAATACCGTAAGTGGTGCCAATGCATCCGTAGCCACCATCATGTATCATTGCGGTGTATCCGTAAATATGAGTTACGATGCCAATGGCTCAGGCGCTTTGCTTTATAATGCGGCTGCATCTTTTGCTTACTATTTTACCTATCATTCAAACTATTCCCCCAGAAGTTCATTTGCCGATGCCGATTGGAAAACCATGCTGAAAAACAATCTCGATTCGCTCCGACCTGTCCTTTATGGAGGTCAGGATGCATCAGCTGGTGGTCATGCCTTTGTTTGCGACGGATATCAGGGTGCTGCTAACGATTATTTCCATTTTAATTTTGGATGGAGCGGCAGTTCAAATGGCTATCAATATGTAGATGATATTGCCCCAAGTGGCACCGGCGACCATTTCAACACCAATCAGGAAGCGGTTTACAACATTTATCCCGCTCCAGCCCTGGTGCCTGTGGTCGATTTTGTTTCAAACAAAACCAGCATCGCGCCCAACGATTTTATTATTTTAACCAACACATCCACCAACAATCCTCTCGATTATGTTTGGTCAGTTAGTCCTATGACAGGGGTTTCTTATATTGCCGGAACCACTGCAACATCCATAGCCCCCAAGTTGCGTTTTACTACCGCAGGCTATTATTCTATAACATTAACAGGTACAAATTCAGCTGGAACAGATACCCAAACCAAAACCGATTATATCCATGTATGGATTAACGATGCCGGTGTACAGCAAACTGAAGTGTTAAAAAACCTCAGCATTTTCCCTAATCCATCCGATGGATTGTTTACCATTCAAACTGGCATGGCTTTGCAGGATGATGTTTCGGTTAAGGTTTATGATATCATTGGCAACGAAGTTTCAAACACCCTATTTACCACCACCGTAGATAACGACGAAATCATTCTCAACCTTACCTCATGCCAAAAAGGATTGTATTTTGTTAAAGTAGCCACCACCAAAGGCAGCATCACCAAAAAGGTTGAGCTGATTAAATAATATTCAGGGATAAGGGCTTTGTAAGAAGGTTTGCCACAAGTGCTCTAAGCCATAAAGGTAAACATAGCATATAACGGCAACATTATCAAACTGTCGCTATTTTTTTATTAATTGTTGGTGATATCTGACAGTTGGCATATTGTCAGGAGTTAATTTTCAATGTGCGCTGCTCAGTTGTCGATGAACAATGAACAATGTTTATGGGAAATTAACAGGGGGCTGTTGATAAATATCAGAAAAGAGATGATAAAAACGAAGTATTTGTAGTATATTTGCTAAAATTTTGATGGCGGCACTAGTCTTTTTTGGACTTACTAAATGAATTGTTCTTTACTTTTTGATTTGCTTTTTTAATTAAGGGTTAATTTTGATGTAGCAGTGGATGCGTTGTTTTGTACCGGTTTTTTGATTTTCCTTCAGGGTGATTCTATCAGGGGGGTAAGGGGAGATTTTCGTTTTTATAAGGGTATTTTTGGCAAATTCGGGTGGAAAAACCGGATTTGTGGGGATGATTTTGGTTTTTTTGGCTTAGGTTTCCCTAAGTTTAAAATGATGTTATTTGCTGTTATATTGGTTTTTATAAGCAGTGTGTGCCAACCATTACAAGCTAAAATTCTTGTTCACGAGGGCGGAAATCGATTTCACGAGTGCGGCGATGATGTTCGCAAGGGCGGAAGTCATGTTCATGATGTCGGCGATGATGTTCAAGATGTCGGAAGTCGAATTCAGGAGGGCGGATATTATGTTCGAGCGGGTGATGATGATGTTTACGATGGCGGAAGTCGTGTTCGTGAGGGTGGCGATGATGTTCATGGGGGTGGATGTTATGTTCATGAAGTCGGAAATCGATTTCACGAAAACGGCGATGATGTTCGCAAAGACGATGATAAATTTGACGCACGCGGAAGTGAAATTTACGCATGGTGTATTAAAATTTACGGCGGTAGAAATTGTTTTTGGAAGGCTGACTATGAAGTGAAGCTTGCAAACTATTTAATTTTGCTTTCTGAATGTCATTTGGAGAAGCGATATTATTTGGTTGACGGATTTGTTTTTATTAAACCAAAAGGTGGAGTATTTAATTGGGATTATGGTTAGCTTGATTATGATTGTTTCCGGAATTTTAATAAATCTAAATTTTAAAAAAAACATCAAATCATAAGCCTATTCTGAAAACACGTAAAACAGAGAAAATGCCACAGATGCACAGATTACTTTTCGGAGTGGACTTAATCAATATAAAATAATAAAATTATTACTAAAACAATAAAAACTTAAGAAAATGAATAAAAAGGATAATGCAAAGGTTGCAGCAAATGGAAAAGTAAAAATTTTTCTGGCTGCTCATAATGCAGCATTGGTATTGATAACTTTATATGCTGCTATATTATTAA
>CAYYQJ010000124.1:0-7460 GCA_964473775.1 uncultured Bacteroidales bacterium
CTTCACGGCTCTGAACACTCTTTCCCTACACGACGCTCTTCCGATCTGTTTCTGGAATCGAATAAAGAATTTTTTGAGTGGTGGTATAAAAACGGGGAAAGCGCTAAAGAACATTTTGCAGTGCCTTATATCAACCATTTAGGTGTAGAAAGTTTATTTTATGTTGACTTTGTAATTCTTACAAAAAGTGGAATTACTTGTCTGTTCGACACAAAATCACGTGATAGTGACTCTGCCAACGTACATTTAAAACACAACGCTCTGATTGAATTTATTGAAGAAAGGAACAAATTAAAAAAACCTACTATTGGCGGTGTAATTATTGGTAATGAGATTAGTAACAATATTGTTTGGCAATATTGTCGCAACAAAATTACTAACACAAAAGATTTTACAGGCTGGGATTTTTTCAACCCTTCAAATATTTCTAATAACTAACCTCATGGCATACACTGCAAAGGAATTATTTGAACTACTTAACGAACAAGATGAATGTGTTTGGATAGAAGCCAAAGGTGGCTCCGAAAATTCACGTTCAGTTATGGAAACTGTCTGTGCTTTTTGCAACGAACCGGGTCTTGGTGGTGGCTATCTGCTAATTGGCATTGCTGAAGATAGTATGTCTTTGTTCCCGCAATATAAAGTTGTATCAGTTAAAGACCCTGATAAATTTCAAAAGGATTTTGCAACACAGTGTGCCGGAATGTTCAATATGCCTGTTCGACCTGAAATTGCTGTTGAAAAAATAGGGGATAACATTGTTATTAAGATTTGGGTTTCTGAACTACCTCAAAGACAAAAGCCACTATATTTCATTGCTGATGGCTTGCCTTCAGGTGCTATGCGGCGCATTGGTTCAACCGACCAGCATTGTACCGAAGACGATATGCAGGTTTTTTATCAGGATTCAACCAGTTTTGACCAAACTCCGGTTAGGGGTGCTTCCATGAATGATATTGATGAAAATGCTGTCAAACGCTACCGAACACTTCGCGGAAACGTTAACCCTGTTGCCGAAGAACTTACCTATGATGACACTGAACTTCTGCAATCATTAGGTTGTGTCAACAATGATAAACCTGGTGAACTAAATTTAGCCGGATTATTGTTGTTTGGGACAAGTAAAATTCAAAGAAGTACTTTCCCCATGTTGCGGGTAGATTATATTCGGGTTCCAGGCAATACATGGGTCGAAAATCCTGATAATAGGTTTACAACTATCGACATGCGTGGCTCGCTAATTTTAATGCTTTACAGACTTATTGATGCAATTAATGCTGACCTTCCCAAGGGTTTTTTACTTCCTGATGAAAATATACAGGCTACTTCAGTTGGTTTACCTACAAAAGCCTTGCGCGAAGCTATTGTAAATGCATTGATGCATCGTTCCTATCGTGAACATCGCCCAACTCAGATTATTCGTTACAATAATCGTATTGAAATTATAAACCCCGGTTTTTCACTTAAATCAGAAGACAAACTAGGTCAACCCGGTAGCGAGACTCGTAATCCGTTTATAGCAGCAGTATTTCATGATACAAACCTTGCTGAAACCAAGGGGTCTGGCATAAGAGCAATGCGCCGATTGATGAGTGATGCTCATTTAGTACCTCCAACATTTGAGTCTAGTCGCGAAAATAACGAATTCGTTTCCCGTCTGCTATTACACCATTTCTTAGATGAAAAAGATATAGAATGGCTTAACAATTTTTCAAAATTCGCGATGGGTGATAGTCAAAAACAGGCATTAATTTTTGTTAGGGAAGTGGGCGCAATAGATAATCAAACATATAGGCAAATGGCTGATTGCGATACATTAAAAGCCAGCAACGACCTTCGCATTATGAAAAATCACAAGCTCCTCAAACCAAGAGGTAAAGGTAAAGCAACATATTATATTGCAGGTGATGGACTTAACTTAGAAGTTTCTAATGGAGTTAATACAGCAATTGTTACGCCTAGTACAGAACCTTCTCTTAGTACAGAACCTGTTTTGGCTAGTACAGAACCTAGGCTAAATACAGAACCTGTTCTTAATTTTGAGGATAATAGCCTTACTACAGAAGTAGGAGATGCACTTAGTACAGAAGCTAATTCAATTGATAGAAATGCTCTTTTAGAAGAACTGCCTTATGAACTGAAAATTAAAATTTTAGAATTAAAAGAAAGAGAAAATGACTTGCAAAAGATAAACGAGGTTATACAAGAAATTTGTAAGGTAAGACCCTGTAAATTAGTTGAAATAGCATCATTACTTCAGAAGGGTGATAATTATATTAGCAGAAAATATCTAAAATCAATGATTGATTTAGGTGAATTGCGATTTCTATACCCCGAAATGATTAATCATCCCGACCAGGCATATTGCACAATAATTAAAAAATAAGTTATGGCGAAAAAAGGTTTAGACACAACGTTTCTGCACTACGGCATTCGCAAAGAGGACATGAGCATAATTGAATCCCTTTGTGAAGAGTATCAATTAGAATTTGATTGGGTAAAGGATGATCTGCTCAAAGAGTTTCATGAACGAAGAATTCGGAATCAGGAAATTGATGAAAAATCCATCGAAAAAGTAATTGAAAAAGCACTTCTAAAAATCAAATAGCCATGCTGATAAGACGTATAAAAGCAAAAAATTTCAAGACTTATCTGGATTTGGATTTGGATATTTCGGTGGAACAGGATAAGCCAATCATTCTTATAGGGGGTGTGAATGGCGGAGGCAAAACCACATTGTTTGAAGCCATTTATGGTGCGCTTTATGGTTTGCAGATTCATACTACAAAGCAATTTAAAGAATTGCTGAATGCAGGCGCTTTAGGGAAGGTTAATGAACTAATTGTTTTAGAGTTAAATTTTACCGGTCGGGTTTTAAACGAAGAACAGCAATATGTTTTGACCCGGACTTATGCATTAAATCCTTCGGGCAACCCTGTTGAAAACGTGAAGCTGAACTTAAACGGAACGATATTTAACTATGGAACTGCTACTCCTCCGGCACAAAGGGCTGATCAGGAAGCACAGGTAAACAAAATTATTAAAGCCAATTTGCCACAGGAATTAAGCCGTTATTTTCTTTTTGATGCAATGGAAGCCGGTAATCTTTTAAAAGAGGACCAGCTCAACCGTGTGATTAAAGAAAATATTGAAAACGTGATGGGGTTCAACAAATATATGCAAATGGCAAAGTCGTCGGAAAACCTATTCCAATTCCATACTGCCCAGCGTTTACAGGTTGAAAATGAACAAAAAGAATATCTTGAACTTTTGGGAAACAAAAAGTCCAGAGAAAAAGAAGTGGAGCATATAGAGTCGTTGTTGCAGGATGCATTAAATTACTCGGTGGCAAACAAAGAAATGTTTGATAATCTGAAAAGCGGGCTTAATCAGGAGACTACAATAAAAAGTAAAATTGATAGCACGCAAAACCAAATTGATAGTATTCTGAAAAAGGAATCTGTTTTCAGAGATGAATTGGAGAGTTTTTTAAAGGAAATTGAACTGAATGTCTGCATACCCAAACTGGTTGAAGCTATAAAATCGGAAGTTGCTTTGATTTTAAAAGAAAAAAACGAACAAGAACATCAGAACAATTCCAACCTTCAACCCGAACAAATTGAAGCTATCAGCAAAACTATTTTGCAATATCTGAATGAAAATAAAATTTTACTTAAGGAAATAGCTTTGTCAGAATTGGTTGATTATGTGATTGCAGCATCGAAACAGCCAAAGAATCTGGATGGATATGATTTTTTAGAATTTTCGGAAGTGAAAGCTTTGGAACAATTACTGAATATGAAGACGGCAAATTCGTATCCTCATATCAATCAGCAACAGGCAGACCTGGATTGTTTATTGCCTCAAATATCAGGATTTAAAACGCAGATTGAGCAAATGAAAGCCCAGATATCGGGCAGAGACTATGCTTTGCTGAAAGCTTATGAAGACAACGAAGCCAATATAAAAAAGTACAATTTTCAAATTGATGAGATAAAAGCCGAGATCACAAAAATTGATAGGAAACTTCACAATTTTGATATTCAGCTAAGCCAGGAACCTGACCCCAAATATGAAGCTTTAGGGAAATTAAAATCATTTTTCGAAAATGTTGCTAATAAACTTCTTTTAATGAAGAAGCAACAAATTGAGCAAAAGATGAAACAGGATTTGAATATCAATTTAGCGGCTTATCGGGATGTTATTGATAGAGTGGAATTGTCAGAAAATTTAGCAAATCTTACGTTCAAAATTTTTCACAAAGCAGGTAACGAAGTTTATTTGAATCATTTGAACACAGCATCGAAACAGGTTGTTGTTCAGGTTTTACTAAAAGCACTTCACGAATTTGGTGATTACGACCCACCTGTTATGATTGACACTGTTATGGGGGTACTGGACGAAACCAGCCGGGCAACGGTTTTGGAAAACTATTTTCCTGAACTTTCGCAGCAAACCATTTTACTGAGTTCGGACAGCGAAATCAGACCCTTAACTGATTTTGAAAAAATAGAGCCTTTTATTTCGAAAACGTTTACACTAAAACGTGATGTAGAAAAACAACTCACTGAGGTTATTCCCGGTTATTTTGGTAAAATTTTAAACGATTAAAAAATGAGTATTATCAATCTACAAAATATCAGACAAGCGGAAGGTTTATTTGAAGACCTTCAGGAAGTACGTTCAAAATTTGAACAGCGTATCAATCTGGACAGATATTCAGATTCGAAAAAAACCATTTTGCTGAATAACAACAAAATTATGCGCATTTGTTTAATAGCAGGTTTATCAAGCAAAGAAACCAGAAACTTGTCTGCTATCGAACAAATTCAAATGTCCAAAACCAGCAATCGTTTTTTCGAAACATTATTTACTTTAAATAATCTGGGTACTGTTTATTCTGCCTTGCTCAAATTACGTTATCAGGGCTTAGATGTTGATTGGGAAAACACAGGTTTAAAAAGTAAAATTATCAATGCCGAAATTCTTAGAGGCAGCAAAGTATTACTTAACGGAAATGCAATTAATGAGTGGTTGCTTAATACAGTTAATATTAGTGGTTTTGGTAAAGCAGGCGCTATTCCGGTGCTAAACCTAAACATAGGCAATTATGAAGATAATATCCCAGCCTTCCTCAATCTCAATGGTAAGGATATACAAAACACACAAATACTTATTGCAGGCACTACCGGTTCAGGCAAATCAAATTTGTTGGCAGTTCTTTTGAATGAAATCAGACAATTGTCTATAGAGTCAGCCTACCCCGTAAACTTCCTTTTATTCGATTATAAAGGTGAATTTTCGGATCCAGCAAACAACTCATGGCTTAACCTTTTCGAGGTTGACCGTACTGCAATACTTGACCCTATAGTTTCACCTTTGCCATTCACTCCGTTCAAAGATTTCATTGGGAGAGCACAAAACGAAATCAACCTCTATTCAACAGAACTTGCAAATGCCTTATGTGCAATTGACAGGGCAACAATAAGCGCCAACATGAGCAATCGTTTATCGGAAGCAATCATCAATTCATATAAACGCACGCAAAATAAACCGGCAACATTTGAAATCATTTTAAGAGAATACACCAATGCTCAACCTGAAAAAGAAAGAGAAAAAGACGACAGCATAAAATCCGTTTTAAAACAACTAATCCGTACCAACCTTTTTGCCAACGACGATCAGATTGATTTAATAAAAGATAGTTACATTGTCAAAATGGATGGATTTCCAAAAGATGGTCCAATTGCAAAGGCAATAGTCTATTTTATTGTATCAAAACTCAATATCATTTACGAACATCTTTCAAAACAAGCCGTTGACGACGAAAGCGTAGAACTTCGTCATTTCACAATAATCGACGAAGCCCATTACATGTTAGGTTTTGACAACAAACCACTACGTGATTTGATTGCAACAGGTCGCAATAAAGGTTTGAGCATCATTTTAGCAACACAAAATATGGATAGCTATAAAAGCGAATATTTCGACTTTTATGCCAATGCTCAATACCCATTGATAATGAAACAGCAATCAATAAACGACGGCGTAATAAAAGACTTGTTTGGTGTATCTGGCAAAGACTTTCAGGAAATCAAAGAAGCAATCTCCGGCTTACAAAAAGGGGAGCTAATCATCAAAAATCCTACTGCCATCGTTCTGGGCATGGGTAAGAAATTCAAAAAGATTAAAATCAACCATTTGATTTAAAATAATGTATTATTTCGATTTTTTCAATTAACAATTAAAAACAATGGGACTAAAAGAGAGAGATTGGATGATTGTTGATAATATACATATACTAAGTGAATGGTTTCTGCATTTGACGCATAGAAAGATATCAACTCCCGTTCAGCGTACGGCTCCAGTTTGCTTTGTAATATGAAACGAATTGAATAAAAAAAAACAGAAAATATTTATTATGACATCAAAATCAACAAAATTTTCACTCGGCTTATTGTCTTATACAAGAAATGAAGTTTCTACTGAATTTACTTGTGAGCGATGCAATAATGTAAAGATTTCTAAAACTGTTGTAAAATGGAAAGATAATAGCGGTTCCGAAAAAACTATTTGCAACGCTTGTTACGGGCTTTTATTAAGTAAGGAAAAATAATATTAACATTTAGTTCTAAAAACTTCCTTTATCTGTTAATTTTACCTTCTTTTCGTTTGTAAATTATGCAATTCCTGTCTCAAATTACTCTGAAATTACTCAATTTTAATCTTGAATTACAAAATTGTATTTTTTGAAATCATTGAAATTCATAAAAATATAGTACATTTGCACGATTATAGAGTTTTAACACAACATGATTATAGAGTTTTAACACAACATGATAATAGAGTTTTAACACAACATGAAAAAAAGGTCTTATATTGTATTCAAAATGTGTATCTCTCCTATTAAAATCAAATAATATAACAATAATAAATAGAAAGTAAAATGGCAACTCCGGGTGAAAAATTAGCGGAATCATTATTGGTTCTAAAAGAGCTTCAGGATAAAAGCATAGTCGCAATTAATACTTCAAAGATAAGTCGCGTTCATCGGGAACGTTTGTTGAAAAATAATTACATAAAGGAAGTAACTAAAGGGTGGTATATAGCAATTCCTCCGGATGAAAAAGAGGGCAACAGCACATCATGGTATACCTCATATTGGTCATTTTGTGCAGGCTTTTTAAATGAACGCTTCAGTGATTCATATTGCCTGTCTGCTGAACAATCCTTGCAAATTCACTCTGGCAATTGGTCTATCCCTGATCAACTTATTATACGATTAGTAAATGGTCCAAATGGTAATACTCAATTACCCTATAACACATCTCTGTTTACAATTAAATCTTCTCTTCCTCAGGCGGCTGAGATAGTTGTAGTGCAAGGAATAAAAATGCTTTCACTTGCATCTTCTCTTATTCATTGTTCGCCTCAAATCTTTAGAAGGTACCCGACAGATT
>CAYYQJ010000125.1:0-7453 GCA_964473775.1 uncultured Bacteroidales bacterium
CATGACACCATAAATTATAAAACAATGCAAATATAAAAATAAACGGACATTAATCTATCATTTGATAAAAAAAAAGTCCCGCAAATAAAACGGGACTTTATAAAATTAGCTAAAAATTATTTAGCGGTATAGGTCATTGTACCTTTAGCAGAATAAGATGTTCCTGTTTGAGATGTCACATCAATCAACACAATAATTTCTTTGTTTTTCAACTCATCAAGTCTCCAGGTATAATCAGGAGTAACACCAGTGTAGGTTGAAGTTGAAACAGTTCCACCTGCAGGTGTAGAAACTATTTGAGTGGCGAAGAATGATACACATTCTTTACTTTTAATACCACTGTCTTTGTTTCCTTCCATAAAATACCACTGTCCGGTTTCAATTCTGGAATCTCCGTCATCTAAAACGGTAAGTTTATAAGTACCGTCTTTCATAATATCTACAGTTTCCGTATAAGATTTAGATCCACCAGTGCTACGAGACATTGTTGCTCCAGTGTAAGTATCCGTATATGAGGAGCCTGAAGTATAGGTTATTGAACCTGATGACAAAGTCCAAGAAGCAACCAAGCGGGCTTTTCTGGATCTTAAAGAAATTGCAGGGTCATTTGCCCCTTTTTTACATGATTGAAACGTTGGGATAGCAATAAGAGCCACCAACAATACTAATAATAATTTTTTCATACTTTATTATATTTTTTTGGTTAATAATTATCTACAAACTTACAAATAAAATTTAAATTAACAACAATTCCATTAACAAAATTATAAATTTTTCTTTAAGTTAAATTCTATTGTCAATAATTTTGTGTCAGTTAAACTAGGCGAATTCTGAACAAAATCTGTTTGTACTTTCGATTTTAATTTCACTTCATCATAAGCCAATTTAATAATTTCATATACAGAAGCGTCTACATTTCCGGAACTGTAGTAATTTGTTGTTGTTGGAGGTACACCTGTAATCTGCATTGTTTCGGTTACTTTGTTTTTTTGCAAAGCTAACAATTCTTTGTATTTGGTATCACTGTTTTTCCCGCCACCGGTAAAATACCAACTTCCTTCTTCATAATAGGTATATTTTGAAGTATCGGTAGTTATTGTTTGATTCCAATTATAGGTACCATCTTTGGTAAAGGAAATTTTCATGGTAGCATTATAAACATACAAGTCAAGCCCAACAATTTTTCGCAAAATTGCACCAGCGCCATCAAACTCATAAGATGTAATCACATTGTTATGCTCTTCAATCCTTTTGAAATATGAGAAGTCCCAATCCTGACATAAACGGTGTTTACGTGAATAGAATGAAAGAGAAGGATCTTCCTCTCCTTTTTTGCAGGAATTTAATACAGGAATCAGCATGGCGATGCTTATTGCTATTAAAAAGAATCGTATTGTTTTTTTCATATTCTTACATTTTTTTCAAAAGGAACAACAAATATAAGCGTTTTTTAAGAAAAGCAACTTTTTTGTAAAAAAAAATTTTTTTGGCATTACTTTTTTTGATTTAGAATTCAGTGGTAATTGTCTCAAAATGATTAATTAATATTTGAAATAACGGATTTCATTCTCTAAACAATAATTAAATAATTTTTTAGCCTAACCAAAACATTCACCATACAGAATAAATTTTGGCCATTTTGTTATTTAACAAATATTACCGGTCCGAGTTATTTGCAAATTCTGTTTATGCTTTCCTGGGCTTTTTTATAACCGAGGCTTAAGGCTGATTGCAAATCGTCGCAGGCACCTTTTTTATCTTTTATCTGATCTTTACATGCTGCCCGAAGAAAATACCATTCGCCTTCAGGAGTATTTTTCAAAGCAGCATCAAATTCGGTGATGGCTGCCTGATACTTATTCTGATTCATATACAGGTTAGCTCGTCCCACATGGGCTTTTGCACAGTTTGGATTTATGGTTACAGCTTTATTATAGCTCATTAAAGCATTAGGGGCTTTGTTTTGTGCCAGATAAATCTCGGCAAGCAATACACAAACCGAATCGTTTTGTGGCTGCATTTGCGAAACCTTTGTAAAGTCTTTTAATGCTTCAGGAATTTTATTGGTCTTTTGGTAACAGATTCCCCTCTTATAATAAGTGTCGGCATCTTTTGATGCATATTTTATCAGCAAGGTATTGAAATCGGAGATTGCTTCTACATATTTTGAAGTATAAAAATATGTCCATGCTCTTTTTTTATAAAGTTCGGCATATTCTGTTTTCAAACTAATAATTTTAGTAATGTCGACGATAATATCATTAAACATTTTTCTTCCTTCATTAATTTTAACTCTCTCTATGTAAGCATCTGTGTAAGCAGCATTCAAAGTAATGGCTTTGGTAAAATCAGTCATGGCCTCATTCTCTTTCTTTAAATGGGTATTTAATAATCCTCTCTTATAATATGACTCAGCATTTTTATCATTCAGAAGAATAGCCTGACTTAAATCTTTTCCGGCAAGTTTCAGCTCTTCTGTTTTTAAATAATAATCGGCACGGGCAATAAAGGCTCTTTCATCATTGGGTTTAATTTCAATGGCTTTGGCAAAATCAGCCAATGCATTTTTATCCTGCTTTATTAATATATAGATATTGGCGCGCAGCAGATAGGCCTCGTAATATTTCACATCAACACTAATAGCCTTGGTAAGATCTTTTATTGCAGCATCATATTTTTTCTGATCAAGAAAACACTTTGCACGTTCGAGATAGGCTTCATAAAAAAATTCGTTTTTTGTTACACAGCTTGTAAACTCGGTGATAGCTCCAGACAAATCTTTTGCTTTATATTTTTGAACACCGGCTTCATAAAATGAGTTAGCCGTTTGCGATTTCAATACAACAGCGGAAGAAATAAGAAAACAAAATAACAGGATTTGCAGAAAACGATACATTATATTAGAGTTGAATTTTTTTGCAAAGATAAGAGAAGTGGAAGTATAAGCACTCAAAATACAAACTGTAAAAATCAAGTATCGCAGAATTACCTACTTTTGCAGCCTACTTGGTTTCATGAAAGAAGAAGAACTTATAAAACTTTTAAAAATGCGGGACGAAAATGCCTGCTGCATGATGATAGGTCAATATAAGGATATGGTCTTCAGAATTTGTATGAGTTTTGTAAATAATCGGGAAGATGCTGAAGAACTCACACAGGATGTGTTTATCAACGCCATAAACAATATTTCGTCTTTTAAAAAAGACGCAGTTTTACAGACATGGATTTATCGTATTGCAATAAACCAATCACTGAATATTAAACGTAAGCAAAAGAAAACCTCATTATTTGAGCGATTGGGATTGACTTCTTCAATTGAGAAAGAAATTCAGGACCAAGATATTTCCCTTATAGACAATAGTCCTGAAACCCTTCATATCACTGAAGAAAACAACAAAATTCTTTATAAATGTATTGATTCGTTGAAAGAGAATCAACGCATTGCTTTTACTTTGAATAAGGTGGATCATTTTTCTTATACCGAAGTGGCAGAAATCATGAAAATATCTGTTTCATCTGTTGAGACTTTGATTCATAGAGCCAAGAAACAACTGCAGGAAAAACTTGTAAGGTTGCTGGGGTGATTGGGTGATTGGGTGATTTCAACATCCTCAGAAAATATTTTTTTATATTTCTGCAAGTTTTTTTAAAAATTGGTGTCTAATCTTTAAACACCTTAACTGATGGATTGCAAATTTGCAAAAAATAATCTGATTGATTTTTATTACAGAGAGCTCAATGATGAGAGCTTGAGGCTTATTGAAAATCATTTAATTGATTGTACACATTGCCAGATTTTATTCAATAAAATTTCGGCGGTGATGTGTTCGGCTGATTGTATTAATGAAATGCAGGCACCGGATTTTATTGAAACCCGCATACTCGCAAAAACAGAAAGCCATCAAATTAAACAGGCACCAATGAAAGTTTTACAATACTTTTTACGTCCTGCATTGGTTGCATCCATAGCTGTTCTTGGAATTTGGGTTGGGATAATGATTGGAAACAATTTACCCGATAATTCAACACAAGCTGGCATTGTGAATGAAGATAACAGCCATCTGGCAAAGCTATTTGCCAGTGAAAACTACCTCAATTCTCCCGGCGACGAACTGATTGAAATGTATATTAATAATAATAAAGAATAGCATGAGTTACTTTAGGCAAAACAAAACAACTCTATGGATTTTAATGGCAATTATATTTTTTAATGTCGCCGCTTTTGCAACCATTTACTATAAACTAAACACTACTAAATGTGAAGGACAATGTAAAAAAGAAGACAAGGGCTGTTTTCAATCGTATTTGAAAAACGAATTGAATTTAACACCAGCACAGGCTGCAAAATTTGAATCTGAAAAAGACAGATATCACGACACAGTTTTAGAGGTTCATAAATTAATGATGCTCAAAAAAGATTTCATTAACGATGAAATGGCAAAGACAATTGTTGACACCAATATATTATATAAAGCAACTGATGAACTTGGGGATTTATATGCCTTAACCCGAAAGCTATACATCAATCATTATTTTCATTTATCAGAAATCTGTAATGCCGAACAACGGAAAAAACTTTCGTCAATTATTGGCAATGTTTTTTGTTGTGAAGGCCGAAATGATGGAATGATACCTGAAGGTAAACGTCAAAAAAATCATCAGGCTTGCAGTATGCACGATCCTAATAAATTCTAACTACTAAAAATAAACTTAAATTTTATGAAAAAAACGAAGATTAACTTCATTATCATGCTTGCTATTGTATTGGCAAGTGTTTTTACAAACAGTGCATTTGCACAAAAATCGCATTGCGAAAAAGGCGGCATGCATGGCATGTGTAAAGGCGATAAAAATATGGGATTTCTTTCCGACCTTACTCCTGAACAGCAAAAACAAATCGATGCTTTGAAACTTAATCTGATTAAAGAAACTATTAGTCTTAAAAATCAAATTGCAGAAAAAAAGGCTCACATCAATACCATCTCTTATGGCGACAATGTTGACATGGCTGCCGTTAATAAAGCTTTCGACGAGCTATTTGCTTTAAAAGCTGAGATTGCTAAAAAACATGCTGCTTTTCAGCAGGAAGTTAGAAAACTGTTAACTCCTGAACAAAAAATACAATTTGATATCCATAAATCAAAAGTCATGAAAGGCGGAAAAGGATCTTGCGAAGGCGAAGGACAAAAATGTCGTAAATCAGAAACAGGAAGTGAAAACGGATGTTCGCATGATGGAATGGGTTCAGGAAATTGTAAAGAAAAAATGGGCGGCGGATGTTGCAAAGAAAAAGCCGCTGGCGAAGGATGCAATAAAGCTACTGATGGCTCAGGCGAAGATCATTCAAAAGGATGTCAGGGACACGGACAAATGGACGGAACCGGAAAAAATTGTCCAAAAAAATAATTACACACAATCATCTTAGGGAAACCATCATACAGGTTTCCCTTTCTTTTTAAATTTACTATGCATACTGAAGAACTTTTTCTTGAATCAGAAAGCCCTTTCAACTTTGAAACCACTGTTGAGCAAATAACACAATGTATTAATAGTGCAGGATGGAGAACTCCTGCTGTTCATGATTTGCAGCAAACCATGCTGAACTTTGGAAAAGATGTGCTTCCGGTAAAGGTATTTGAAATTTGTCATCCATCCATCTCATCACGCATTCTGGAAAAAAATGATGAACGAATTGTTTCGGCAATGATGCCCTGCAGAATTTCGGTGTACGAAAAAAATAACGGCAAAACTTATGTGTCGAGAATAAATTCAGGTTTATTGGCAAATGCTATTGGCGGCCTTATTTCGGAAGTGATGACCGATGCCACCAATGAAGTTGAAACCATAGTAGCCCAAGCCCTCATTAAAAAATAAGCCTGTTTACCATTATGAAAATCATTAATTTTACTCTCAGTTTTATACTGATCAGCTTCTATTCTTTTGCACAATACAAACCTGATAATAAAACAGATCAGGGACCTAAAGGAAGTATCAACGGCATAGTAATAGATAAAAAGAGCCGCGAACCTATTGATTACGCCAATGTAATTGTTTACAGAACCAAAGACTCTTCTCAGGTTACCGGGGCTTTGACCAATGCTAAAGGAAAGTTTTTGATTGAAAACCTTTCGCCGGGAAAATATTTTCTCAAGGTAAATTTTATAGGATTTGGAATTAAAAAAATTCCTGATTTGCTGATTAAACCTCCCGACAATTTATTGGTAAATATTGGCACCGTTGAACTTGAAACCACTTCTACCAATCTTGAAGTGGTAAACATCACCGGCAATAAAGATCAGGTGGAATATAATCTGGATAAGAAAGTAATCAATGTAGATAAAAACTTATTGTCGGCCGGTGGTACCGCTTTGGATGTGATGCAGACCATTCCTTCTGTGAATGTTGATATCGACGGCACCGTTAGTTTAAGAGGTTCGAGCAATGTTACTATTTTTATTGATGGACGTCCTTCAGGGCTTACCAGTCTGGATCAGATGCCTGCCAATATGATTGATAAAGTTGAAATCGTTACCAATCCTTCGGCCCGCTACGATCCGGATGGAATGTCGGGGATAATTAATATTGTTACCAAACGAAAAAAAGAAGCCGGTTATAATGGCATGGTTTCGGCCAATGTAGGTAGCACCGGACAATATGGTGGCTCTTTAAATCTGGGATACAACCGCAAAAAATTCAACCTGTTTACCAATATCGACTTCAGGCATAACATCTTCAAATCAATCAGCAATACTTCACGGGATTTGTTTGTGAATGATACCACCACTTATTTTGATCAGAATAACAACTCGACAAGAACTGGTAATTATGTAAATTTTAAAGCAGGCGCCGACTTTTTTATCAATCCGAAAAACACCCTTTCTTTTTATGGTGTATATAATTTGAGAAAAGGAGTTCCGAATGATACTACGGCTTATAAAAATTATGACTACCAAAATCTGTTGACCAATTTTTATAAAAGAGGCAACAAAGGGACACAGCAAAACGGAGGTTTTGAGTTTAATATGGATTATAAAAAAACCTTTAATAAAAAAGGCGAAGAGTTAACTGCCAATCTGTTTTATTCAAATACAGGCGGAAATTCCAATTCTGATTTGAATACTCTTTATTTTATAAATCACAGTTCACCCATTGACAGTAATATTATACAGAACACAATCAATGAAAACAAAAACCTCAACTATCAGGGACAGATTGATTTTGTGTATCCAATGGATAAATGGGGAAGAATTGAAACAGGATATAAAGGCTCGTACCGCATGAACGAAAATGATTATACTCTCAATAATTTTGTAAACGATACTTTACACAAGGATATTTTATCAAGCAATGATTTTGCTTATTCAGAGCAAATTCATTCGGCATATTTTATTTATGCCAATAACATTAAGAAATTTCAGTTTCAGGTGGGCTTGCGTGCCGAACAGGTGATGAC
>CAYYQJ010000126.1:0-6335 GCA_964473775.1 uncultured Bacteroidales bacterium
TGAGTGAGGAGAGGAAGAAGGAGTTGAGTTTGAAAAATAAGGGAATAGGGAATAGAGAATAGGAAAAAATTGTTATCCTAGCCCGATTGAATTGTAGAGACAAGGCATGCCTTGTCTCTACCGCAGGTTCTGAATCCAGATTATCAGGGACAGCCTAATGACTATTAATGACCACTTAATACGCATATTTTAATCCATTCCTATCCCTCCAAATCCCCTCCAAATCATAAAAATTGTTAAAAGTGCATACCAGATTAACCGTGTCTTAAAAAAAGATATTATTTTTGAAGCCTAAAAAAACTAGATATTTTCCAAAAATCCAAATAAAATAATCCATTAACCCTTTAAAATCTATTTAAAATGACAGATTCAGTAAAAAGATTCATTTGTGAATTCAACAAACCAAGTAACATTTCTAAGCGCGTAACCTATTATTTAAAGTTCTTGCTCCTCATGTTGGATAACCCATTGTTTACATCCATCGCAACTTTGATTGCCTCTGCTCAAACACAGGTAGGAAAATTAAATACGGCTGAAATAGCAGCGGCAGGCAAAATACCCGGTTCAGCAGCCTTAAGAGATGCGGAAGGACTCAAAACCGAAATTATTATGGAGAAGGTGCTTGCTAAGGTACAAGACGCAGGTGATGACGATTTTGCGAGCGCTAAAGCTCTTTTTGAAACGCTACTGTTGAAAATTCGGGAACGCTCGACCACCGAACATGGTGAATTCGAGGCAAATCAGGGAAAGGTTTCAAAAACTATTGATGTTAAACACATTGTGATTAAAGGCAGTATTTCTTATCTCACGATGATAAGTGTTGATAAAGAAAAATGGTTTGTGGGCTCACATGGCACTACTTCAGGCAACACAGTTGACAATTGCAATGACCTGCCACTGGTAGTTGGAACTCTTTATTACCTCAAATCGCAAACATGTAAAAACCGTGTTTACAGCGATTGGAGTCAGGTTGTGGAAGTTACTTGTATTTAATAGAAAACCGAGGGAATTAATAAAATCGGGAGGATATTAATAAAAACCTGAAGGAATTAATAAAATCGGGAGGATATTAATAAAAACCAGAGGATATTAATAAAATCGGGAGGATATTAATAAAAACCAGAGGATATTAATAAAATCGGGAGGATATTAATAATTTCGGGACGTTATTAATTAAATCGGGAGGTTTTTAATAAAACCGGGACGTTATTAATAAAATCGGGAGGATATTAATAAAATCGGGAGGTTATTATTAAAACCGGGAGTATATTAATAAAATCGGGAGGATTTAAAGAAAACCATTGTTGAAGGAATTGAAGAATAGGTTTTTAGAATACAGATTTAATATTTTGGCAAATGGAAAAAATAATCGTCCTTTTTATTTCACATTTTTGCTTGATAATAGCATTAACCTTAAATATTAAAGCTCAGTCAGTGGTACCAGACAGCACTTTTTCCTTTGATGGTAAAGTGACTACAAATTTTGGAAATATTGATGATAGAGGCTATTCAGCAAAAATCCAAAATGATGGAAAAATCTTAGTAGCGGGATGGACTAACAATGGCTCAAATTATGATTTTGCTTTAGCTCGCTATAATATTAATGGTAGCTTAGATAGTACTTTTAATTTTGATGGAAAAACAACGTTGGATTTTGGTGGTTATGATGATAGAGGCTATTCATTAGCCATTCAAAAGGACAATAAAATTGTGGTAGCGGGATATGCTTGCTTACCTATCTGTTGCTTCGCAATAGTACGATATAACATTGATGGTAGTTTAGACAGCAGCTTTAATTACGATGGAAAAGTGCTTACTTCTTTTGGCAGTTCCAATTCTTATGGCTATTCACTCGCAATTCAAAATGATAATAAAATAGTAGTATTAGGATATTATGATAATGGACCTGATGCTGATTTTGCTTTAGCAAGATATAATTTTGATGGTAGCTTGGATAACTCTTTTGATTATGATGGAAAACTTACAACGGATTTTGGAAGTTGGGGTGATATGGGGTATTCCATCGCCATCCAAAGCGATGGCAAAATTTTAGCAGTGGGTCGGACAAACGGTAATATTGCTTTAGCTCGTTATAATAGCAATGGTAGTTTGGACAGTACCTTTTCTTCGTATGGTAAAGTAATTACACCTTATGGTTGTGCTTGTCCTTATTCAATGGTAATACAAAGCGATGGCAAAATTGTAGTAGTCGGAAGTATTAACAATGATATTGGTGTTACCCGCTATAATAGCAATGGTAGCATTGACAGCACTTTTGATTTAGATGGACAAGTTACAACAGATTTCGGAGGTTCTTTAGCTAATGGTAGCTCAATTGCTATAGAAAGTGATGGTAAGATTGTTGTAGTAGGGCAGAGTTATAATAATGGTTCTAATTATTCTGATTTTGCTGTAGTCCGTTATAACAGTGATGGAAGTTTGGATAGTACTTTTGATTTTGATGGAAAAGTAACGACAGATTTTAGTACTTATAACGATTGGGGTTATTCGATAGCAATCCAATCCGATGGGAAAATATTAGTTGCAGGTGAAAGTTCACCTGATAATACTCATTATGAATTTGGTATAGTTCGATATGACAATAATTTTTTGACTGGGTACTCTTCACAACCAATTATACAGAACAAATTCCAAATTATAATTCAGCCAAATCCAATTATTAACACGGCTACATTAATTATCCATGCAGATTGCCTAAATGAAACCAAAAATCTTGGACTTACTTTCTTTAATATTCTAGGAATGAAACAAGAAGTATCAACAAGGCTTTATATGATAAGGAATACAGAATATAGATTCGAAATCAGTAGAGGTAATTTGAAAACTGGGTTGTATTTCTTTCAGATTAAAGATGATAATCAATTTATTTCATCAGGTAAACTTATTATAGAATGACCCCTGCTCGCGGAGTTGTCCTCAACCGCCTTCCAAAATAATCTGCGAATCTATGGCAATTTTCCTCCATCAATTTATTGACCTGCCAGCAAAGATTTTTAGGTTATCTTTGTACATCATTTCAATCAAAACCAACAAATGAAAACAAACACATTAGATGAAGTTCAGGACAACCTCATCGGAAAATCAGGAACCCCCAACAGGGATAAATTTGAGTATGAATTGCAGATGGACATGATTGGGCAAGCGATAAAGCAAACCAGAAAAGAAAGACATCTGACACAAGAAGAGTTGGGAAAACTAATTGGTGTACAAAAAGCACAGATTTCAAGGATTGAAAATAATGCCAGCAATGTAACAGTTGAAACATTGATGCGTGTATTTGCGGCATTACAAGCAAAAGTGAAATTTCAGATAGAATTACCGAATTTTAAAATAAGTTTGGGGCAATAGAATCAATTACGAATTAAAAAAGCATTGAACAATGAGTAAAATAATAAAATTCGGGGAAGACGTAGAAGGCTATTCAGTCCCCGTACTAAACGAACGCGAAATCCGTGCTTCGGCAGGTATCATGTTTTTGTTTGCCTTAATATCATTGATGATCATCATTTTTACAGGGAATTTTGTCACGGCTAAATTCTTCGTCATCATCTTCATCTTTGATTTTGCAATACGCGTTTTCATCAATCCAAAATACTCGCCCACACTGATTATCGGTCGCCTTATTGTAAGCAATCAGCAGCCTGAATATGTGGGTGCGCCACAAAAAAAGTTCTCATGGATTATTGGTTTGGTGTTGGCAACGCTGATGTTTTTCTTTCTGATTGTCCTGAACACCTACAGCATCATTACCGGATTGATTTGCCTGATTTGCCTGATTTTTCTTTTCTTCGAATCGGTTTTTGGTATTTGTTTGGGATGCTTGTTCTACAATATGATTTACAAAGAAAAAGCCATGCATTGCCCCGGCGAAGTATGCGAACCCAAACAAAAACACGACATTCAGAAAACCTCGCTGATGCAATGGTTGATGATATTGGTTCTGGCTGGTTTTATTACCATATCCATATTGTCATTAAAAGAAATCTTTAAAGAAAAACCTCAAGACCTTTGGGAGAAAGTCGGGTTGAAAAAGAAGTGGTGGCTAAACCTTAACCATCCATCCGCATTAATAATAACAAGTTAGCTTTAAAAATATGACAGAAGCTGAAGTTCTTTTTAATCAAATAGCCCAACAGATTCCTGATGGTAAACCCGGTAAAATGTTTGGTGCTTTGTGCATAAAAACGCCCAACGGAAAAGCTGCAGCCATGTTTTGGAAAGATGCCCTGATTGTGAAACTTCATGGGGATATTTTTGATGAGGCTATGAGTTTGGATGGCTCTCAATTATTTGAACCTATGGAAGGTCGTCCGATGAAAGAATGGGTTCAGATTCCTTACGATTATAAAGAACAATGGCTGATGTTTGCCGAAAAGGCAGCCCAACAGGTTAGAGCCATTGAAGTGATTAAACCTGCGAAGAATAAATAATTTATAACTGTACTTATCAAAAATACTACAAAAACCAAGCAAGCCATCATGCAGGCAGCTTTCGACTCTGTTAAATAAATCCCCTTTCAATTTCATTTCACCAAAAAATACTTAGTGAGTAACAATGCCATTATCAATATAAAACCCCTGGGTTTCCTTTGGGAAACTTCCAATCCTTTTCTATTTTGCGCTCATCATTTGGATGATTATCCTGCCGGAAATTTGAATTTAGGCCCCGATGCTTCCCTCGAAGGTCGGAATCTGGGTATGGATTTCGCAATAAAAGATGGATGGCGGATGTATCATGGCGAAAAAATTCCTGGTTTCCCAACCCATCCTCACCGTGGTTTCGAAACAGTTACTGTGGTGTTAAAAGGCCTGATTGACCATTCCGATTCGTTGGGTGCAGCAGGCCGCTATGGCAATGGCGATGTGCAATGGATGACTGCAGGAGCAGGTGTGCAACATGCCGAGATGTTTCCTTTACTGAATCAAAACGGAAGAAATCCTGCCGAACTTTTTCAGATATGGCTCAATTTGCCTCGTGCCCGAAAATACTGCAATCCCTATTATACCATGCATTGGGCCGAAGATATCCCTGTGTTCGAAACAAAAGATAGCGATGGGAAATCGGTTGCAATAAAAGTGATTGCAGGGCAGCTTGCCGACAAAACCGCTTTGCCACCCGCCCCCGATTCGTGGGCCAACGACCCTGCCAATGAAGTAGCCATCTGGCTGATTCAACTCGAAGCTCATGCACAGTTTGCTTTGCCTCTTGCCTCTTCCGACATCTATCGCAGCTTGTATTTTTATGAGGGTACTACCTTAAAAGTAAATGATACGGACATCCCTTCTTATCATTCTGTGGCTTTATATCCCGACCAAACATCACTTATTCAAAATGGTGATGCCCCAGCTTCTCTGCTGTTGCTCCAAGGTAAGCCCATCAACGAGCCTGTGGTTCAGAATGGGCCTTTTGTGATGAATACTCAGGAAGAAATCCGCAAGGCTTACAGCGATTACAATCTCACTCAGTTCGGTGGTTGGCCCTGGCCACGCTATGATATGGTTCATCCAAGGGAAAAAGGCCGATTTGCCAGGTATGGGGATGGGAGAGTGGAATCCCCTGTTGAACATTGAAAATTAAGCGTTGCATTCCCGAATTGAAAACCTTTTAGTTAACTTTGATAAACTTATGGATACTGGTATTTTTATCTGTGATGATGTTGATAAAATAAATACCCGGGCGCAAGGCATCAACAGTGATTTGCATTTCAGTTACGTGATTCGCAGATGTGGTTTGTAGTTTTTGTCCAAGCGCATCAAATATTTCAACAGAAGTTATAGGGTTGGCGGAAGTAACAATAACACTGCTTGCACTACATGGGTTGGGTGATATCATTGTATTATCCTTCAGAGCAATTTCGTTTACCGATACAGGGTTTTGAATGACGGTGCTTGTTGTGTTTGTGATGATAGGCACGTTGTAATCAAAAAAGATATAAGCTTTATTGAGTATGCTGTCGCCCAAAACACAATTGCTCATTGGTTTGATACTGTATTTTACAAAACCATGACTCAAGGTTTGATTGGTGCTGCTGTCGGGCAGGTTGATGTTATAGAATCTAAACCACACTTCTTTATCATAAAAATTAACCGTAACTGGATGACTCGAACTGATAATTTTAAAAGTGTTCATATTTAGTTTCAGGCTGATACTATCGGTAACTATAACCGTGAAAGCAGTGTCGGTGCCTGTATTTTGGAAGTTTACAATATATTCCAGTGCATCACCATTGGCAATAAATGAGGGTGGAATATTCCCTTTGGGAAATACTTCTTTATCATTGGGGAGTTCGGAAGAGCGTCGTGTAGGGAAAGAGT
>CAYYQJ010000126.1:6345-7449 GCA_964473775.1 uncultured Bacteroidales bacterium
ATAATTTTAGCTGAACAATTAATTTTTCACCATCTTTATCATTGGGGTCGTAAGAGGCAGAGATTACCCTGTGTACAGTATCAGAATTGTTTGAAAGGCTGAGGTCGCTTGCATCAGGGGCAGAGGCGCTTGCAACTACATTGCTGCCTAAAATGGCAAGCAGATCTACAGCATATTCCACCACATAACTTATCTGTTGAGTAGGATAGAGGTTATAAGCAAGTGTAGCGGCATTGCCCGTTATGCTGTTAGCCGCAGGAATGCACGAAGTGATGCTGATGTTGGGATGATTTAGTAAAATATTCATAGTTCCCGACTTGCTGGTGGTGCCTACATTCTTTAGGGTAACATGGGCTACGCATGTAAAACCGGGGCGAAATGCACCGGTAACCAAATCAATCTCCAGATCATTTTGATTGGGAACAGGCTGAAAAGCAAAATTGTTTAAAGAGTCAATCTGATTGTTGAGGGCAGCAAAGGACGATGTATAGGAGTTAGGGGTGTAAGTATAATATAAAGGGGCATCGGTGATGGTGCTCACATAAGTTCCTTTATCAACACCCAGCTGATAAGGTCCGTTCACCAGGGTGCTGACGGAACTGCCGGCTTTAGTCAGGGTTAATTTTGCAGGACAATAACTATCGGCTCCATCATAAATGTTGTTCGCATTTAAATCATAAAAAGTTTTACCAGTAATCAAATTGGCGCTATCAGTAAATTGAGCCACATAATTGGAAGCATTGGTTTGGTTACTAGTGATAACATATCCACCAAAAGCGGCTTTGCTGCCCACATTTCCCGTCAGGAAAACACGCGAAGCATCGCATGTCATATTTTGGGTGTTGAGGGTAGCAAAGTTAAAACTGTAGGCAGCACCTTTCAAGGCATTGCCATTGAGGTCGGTTTCCAACAAATAACAAATGCAACTGTAGGTGTTAGATGCAGGAAGTGAAGTGGCATAGGTGAGATGTAAAGTGTCGAACTGATTGTCGGGGTAATAAGGGCTTGTATATCCCGTTAGGTAAATGCGGTTATTGTTTTTGGTAGCACAATAGAAATGAGATCGGAAGAGCGTCGTGTAGGGAAAGAGTGTTCAGAGCCGTG
>CAYYQJ010000127.1:0-7448 GCA_964473775.1 uncultured Bacteroidales bacterium
TTCCGATCTCACTCCTGATGTGAAATATAATTTATCAAAAGCAATCCGGCTTTTCCGTGCTGTATGGACGTATGGAAAGCTTTCAAATCGGTTACAGAATCTCGGTATTTGTAATATCTGTTATACAAAAGCATTCCTATTAAAATAGCCAGAACCGCTTTATGAATATAAGTAAATTGTACTCTGCGTGCATAATTTAGCTGCATTATGGCTATTAGGAATAATATAGAAACTATAAGGTATAATGTATAAGAGGTATAACGCGGTGTAGTAGATTGCACCAAACCAAAACCTAGTCTCCCTGCAGTTAGCATAGCGCTGGTACCTAAAGAATAAAATCCTAACATAATCCATACAATTGCACTTTGAAATAATTGTTTATCCCTAAAGTGTTTTAGAAAATAAATTATCAGCAAAATAAAAATTGAAAAAATCACAGAACCAACAACGATTATTGTTTCTAGTTTATGAACTATTCTGAAAGGATTTCCAAGTACTCCAAAAAAATATTTTATTGCATCGCCGGGATTATCAAAAAATAATGTCATGCTCGGATGACGCATTGGAGTTTTATATCCGGAAAAATAAATCAATATGGTTATGATGGCAGCATACCACCAAATAATTGTTATCTTCCATTTACGGAAATAAGCAGTATCCGGACCAACAAAATAAAACACCGGAAAAAGAATAAACCAACAAATCAATCCATTTGCAGAGGAATAAATACTAATCACGGAAAGCACAATTCCCCATACCAGTTTCCAATTTTTATTGATGTTGGAATACGCCACTACCATCCCAGTCGTTATGCATAAAATGGGCATAAAATATTCTATCTGTACACCAAACAACCAGTTTTCGTATTGAAAGGGCGAGAAAATAAAAATATTTGCAAGCAACAACACCCCCCATTTCTGCCATTTCTCCGCTTTCATGGTATAGGAAGCCAGACGATAAATATTATAGGAAATCCAACAAACCATAATAAATATCAGAACCATTTCGTACTTCACATTCCATTTGGTCAAAGAGCCTAAACCTATGAATATTAAATTAGGAAAAAACTGTCGGTAATCGCCCTGAAATTTGAATAGTTCATTAAATGTAAGAGTTCCTTTTGCCAGATGGTCGAAAAAACTTACATATTCCCATTGGTCGTTGTAAGGAACATCCACTCCGTATTTAAGGATAAAATAAAGTATAAAACCCGCATAAACCACGGTAAGGCTTATCAATAAAGTCGGGACATAACGTAATAATTTTCTGAAATTCATTAAACGTGGTGCTTGGCTTGAAAATTAATAATCAATTTTCAAAAGTAATTTTTTTTTGCTAACTGATTGCAATATTATTGAAAAGAGAGAAAATCAAGGGAAACAATACAGTTGCGAATGATTCTATCTCAGGATTTCTTTCTGGCAAGCACCAACACCGATAGGCCAAAAGACATGGTTGTAAATCTAAATAGAAATTTCTCAAACCTCATCACCGACAGGAATAAACTATTCATCAATTTTCCGGGCATTTTCACTTCATTATGATCAGTGTCTTTTGAGGAAAATAGCTTATCCAATGTTCTTTTAATCAAAGCCATTGGGAACAGTAAACAAACACAATAAGATAAAGATACAATCTCGAAACCGTTTTCTTCCATCAACTTCCTGACTTGTTTTTTCCTGTATCTTTTGTTTTGATGTACCATAGCATCGTGTTTGCTCAGCAGAAACTGATAAGCAGGAACAGTAGTCAATACATATCCATCCTTTTTCAGCCAGTTATGAAAATGTTGCAAGGCCAAAGGGTCATTCACATTGGTATTACAAATCACATCAAAAGAAGTAATCAGATTAAAGGACGCTTCAGGGAAAAGTGGCTTATTGATATCACCTATCTTCAGATTCAGATTGCCGCGGGTTTTCGCATAATCCAAAGCTATTTCCTGATAATCTATTCCTGTTTCAGAAATTCTATTTAAACTTTTTAGAATCTCCAGCCATTTACCTGTGCCGCATCCGGCATCCAACACTTCAATATCATCTTGAAGGATGTTGTGTTTCTGCAACAATTGTACAAATATCTCGTGATTTCCAACATACCACCAGTGATTGTCTTCCACCTCGAACATGTATTTGTATTGGTTTGGCTCCATCTAATAAACTAAAAAGCTTTTATAAATATTCTTTTTTTACAGTGTACTGCGGTTGTTTATTCTGGGAAATAAAAATGCGGCCAATGTATTCGCCAATCATACCCAGTGAAATTAACTGAATGCCTGCAAAGATAAAAATGGCTGTGATGGTCAGAGAGAAACCGGCAGGCAAATTAGCCACCAAAAAATGTTCAATAATGGAGTAAATACCAAAAAGAAATCCTGTGATGGCAAAAAATAATCCTACAAAAATGGAAATCCTGAGCGGAATCACAGAAAAACTGGTGAACATATTCGACCATAGTTTTATTAATTTTATTAGGGTATATCCCGATTTCCCTTCCTGACGTTTCTCGTGATTCACCTGAATGGTTCCAATATTAGAGGTAGTTCTGAGTATTAAACCATCAATATAAGGATAAGGCAAATCGTATTTAATAATCTCATGAACCGTGAAACGGCTGAGGCATTTAAAACTCGAAAGGTATAAATCTTTGGGCTTTTTCAATAATATAGTTGCCATTCGGTTGTTCAAGCGGCTGCCGAAGTTGCGGAACAGATTGTGTTTTTTCTCTTCATAATAAGTGTAAACCACATCAAAATCGTTGCCAACCGAATAATGAATCAGTTTAATCACCTCTTCCACCGGATTCTGAAAATCATCATCCATAATTATAATAAAATCGCCATCCACCTTATTCAAACCGGCCATCACGGCATTGTGTTCGCCAAAGTTCTTTGCCAAAGAAAGGTATTTAATCATGGGCTTATTTTCTTCATACAATTTCAAACATTCGCGGTGTGAATGGTCTTTTGAATAATCGTTCACCAAAATAATTTCGAGCGCATATTGTTTGCCAATTTCTGCTATCAACAGTTTTACAAGCGCAGATATGGTAAGCTGGGCATTATAAACCGGAATTACAATGGATATTTTTGGTGTTTTTGTATCGGTGTTTACCATAATGTTGTGTGTAAATTAATCATTTCTTACCTGAAATATTTTGTGATTTCATCCATATTAATATCAGCCGAAAATTCCGTTTTCTTTCATTATCTCTATGATCTGCCTGCAAACAAAAGCTTGTTTTTCGTCACTCAATGTTGGATACAAAGAAAGAGAAAATATTTCTTTCGCGAGGGTTTCCGTTACGGGCAAATCGCCTTCTTTGTAATTTAAAAAATGATAACCCGACATCAAATGAATTGGATAAGGATAATGTATGCTTAAAAATATTTCGCGTTTTTTTAATTCAGCCAATATAACATCCCTTTTGGGATGGCTCACTACATATAAGTAATACGAATGCTTTCTGTCGGGCAATTCCTCGGGCAAGCGCAATCCTGAATGATTCAGCAATTGCTGATATTGCTTAGCCAGTTGCCTCCTTCTTTCTATATATACATTGATATGAGAGAATTTCAGTAATAAAATGGCTGCATGAAGTTCGTCAAGGCGACTGTTGTAGCCATGTTCCACCGCATAATAGGTTTCTTCCATTCCGTAGAATCGCAAACGAAGTAGCTTTTTATACAACCATTCGTTGTTGGTTAAAACCATCCCGCCATCGCCATAAGTGCCTAATATTTTGGTTGGATAAAAAGATGTGGCCGCAATATGGCCCCAGGAACCGGCCTTACGATTATGTAACATCGCGCCATGACTTTGCGCACAATCTTCCAAAACAAACAAATTGTATTTTTTTGCTATCCTATTAACTTCAATCATATCCACACACTGACCAAACAAATGCACAGGCATTATGCATCGTGTTTTAGGAGTGATTAGTTTTTCAATTTTAGAAACATCCATCAAAAAACCTGCTTCTTGCACATCAACAAACACCGGTGTTGCGCCACACGAAACTATGGCTGAAACAGTGGGCACTGCAGTGTTTGAAACAGTGATAACTTCATCGCCTTCACCAATGCCCAAGGCTTTTAATGCAAGGAAAATTGCATTGGTGCCATTATCAACACCCACACCATACTTTACTTCGCAATAAGCTGCATAATCGGCTTCAAATTTCTTTACTTTATCGCCCAGAATCAACGAACCCGATGCCAATACTTCGGCAATGGCAGCAAGAGTTTCGTTCTTTTCTGCTTCATATTCAAGTTTATAATCCCAACCTTTTATCACCATAGCTGTTGTTTTCGATATGTAAAAGTAAGAATTTATGTGATACTGAAAGGATGTTTGATTAAATTTAGTTTATCAAGTTCATCAAGTTTGTCAAGTTATAAAATTGTCTTTATAAAGAAAACGGCGGTAGAAACCGCCGTTGAATCAAGATTATTTTTTACTTCTTTAAAACCTGAATTGTACCCTGCAAGTTTAGGTATCGTCTTTTCTATCTTTAGAATAACCTGCAATATTTGTTGTCCATTCATTCATGGGGTGTTCGTAATACAAAACGAATTTAAGATTTTCGTTCAGATATAAAATATAACCGCAACCGAAAGTATCATATCTTATATCGGCAACACTATAGCTATTTGAAGGATCGATGTGACTTCCCGAAACTTTAGTATTCGGATCATACCAATCGTATTTAAAAAATATCTGATGTTTTTTCAGAAAAGTATGAATGAGATAAAAATAAGCTCCATTAAAATTTCTGGTAAAAATAGAATCAGGTTTCCCGGCTTTATTCAAAGGTGGAGTGCCCGGAGTAACTGTGGAGGCATAGGTGGCCGCTTGTGTTCCGAAAACATATTCGCCACGGATTTCTGTTTTTCCCAAAGGATTTTCAAATGCGATTTGCAAATCGCCCCCATAATAAATTCTGTGAGTCTTTTTTTCAATATTATTAATTGATGTATCGGTTTGCATGATTATTATTCCTGAAGGATCGGGCTTTGCTGTAAAATTATATTTTGAACCATTCCGAAAACCACCATTCAGATAAGAAACACTGCCTGATAAAAACAAATGTTTTACCACTTCTGTTTTCCTGTATGAAATTCTTGAAATAATATCTTTGAATTTGTCGTATTCAACAGGGCCCGTTAAACCCTGACCATTAAATATTCCTGCATCAATCTTTAACGGATATATTTTACTGTTTTTGTTCTGTGGTTCAAATGAAATCATGGCACCAAGATCCCTTTCGGTGTTCATTAATATCTGCGACATTCGTCCACGTTCGGGGCTTTCGCGCAAAGCAGATGAATAGTTTAGTTCATTTCCGAAGGGACGGTTGAAAATACCTAAAGTTAACACAAACAGGTTTAACTTGTTTTCATAAATACGGCCAAACACATCCCTTACATTTACTCCTCTTTCGGTGCCATCAATCTGAATACCAAAATAATATTTTGTAAAGCCTTCGGTTGTTTTTCTTTCGTAATCTATACGAAATCTTCCTCTTCGTATCATGAAACGATTGTTGGTGGCTGCCGAAAAATTTCCTCCATTATAGGTTTGAATTCCACTGGTATCAGCATATTGATATTGTGCCTGAAGGTATCCACTGAACGAAACGCTGTGGTATTTGTTTCGAATCAAAGAAAGGTCTCTGAAAAAACCTGTGGTATCTTCGAGTTTAAAAGATTCGAGCTGCGCATAGATGTTAGTAGAGAATGTTAATAAAAACATCGTACAAATAGTTATTACTAATTTTTTCATAAGGTGTGTTTTAGTGTATTTTTTTTTAAGTTTGTCAAGTTTATCAAGTTTATCAAGTTTATCAAGTTTGTCAAGTTTATCAAGTTTATTAAGTTTGTCAAGTTATAAAGGTGACAGCATAAATTCCTTAATTCCTTAATTCCTTAATAAACTTAATCAACCTAATTAACTCCTCACCGGGCAAGAAAGGCATAAAACTCTTCAAGGGTTCGGAGGTAGTTTTTGGTGTTGAATTTGGTATTGGCTAATACCAAACAAACGGCATCGGCTGAGAAATCGAACATTTCGAGGTAGATAAGGCGAGGGATGTATAAGCCTTTGGTACAATCGTCCAACAAATATTCTTTTGAAGATGTTTTATCATACAGCTTGATTTTAAAGCTTCCCGACATGGGTATCAACAATTCGTCGGTATTAATCAGGGCATGATTTCCACGTTCGGCTTTGATGTGATGTATGTAAAATATCCTTCTGATAGTAAAAGGGATATCAATGTTTTGCTCGATGGAAGAGAGTATGCCGCGCGGGTCTTCGTGTGAGGGAATTTGAATTAATTTTACCTGATCTAAATTCATAAGTTTTTGTAATGAATAATTCTGTAGAGATTTTCAGTTTACAAAAATAAGCAATTTAATTATGCAATTATGGAATTATGCAATTATGCAATGATAAAATGAAGCCATTATGTTGTGAACTAATTATGGAATCTGTCCATTTGGCAATTTGGTAATTTTATATTGATGGTTGTGTTGAAAGGAAAAAGTGTGAAGAGAAGGGTATGTGAGGCTGAAAAAGTAGTGCTTATTTAGAATGAAAAAAATAGTGTTGATTATGAGGGAGTAATATAGTGAAGTTGGCGTTATGTGTTTTTAATAATTGAAAAAATGCGTTTTATAGGGGAAATATTTTGTTTAATGTGGGGAATATTTGAAGAAGATGATGGAATATTTGAGATAATGTTGGAAATATTTTAGTTAATGACGAGAATATTTTGGGTAATGTTTGAAATATTGAAGGAAGATGGGGAAGGTTTTGGTTTAATGATGAAGATATTGAAGGAAGATGAAAAAAGATTGGGTGAAGTAGAGTGCTTATTTAGAATACATGCGAAAATATTTCATGCATTAGCGTTATCCACGAGTTAAGATGTGTTATCCACGACTTCACTTACGTTATCTTCGACTTGACTAACGTTATCCTGAACATCACAATTACTATCTTCGACTTGACGAACGTTATCCAGAAAATCATTAGTACTATCCTGGATTTTGCTGACGATATCCTAAGGATTGGAATTACTATCTTCGATTTTACTAATACTATCTTCGATTTTAGAAGTGCTATGTAGGATTTTAGAAGTGTTATGCATAAGTTTATTGGGGATTATATTTTGGTTGCAACTGGAAATATTGTCTGAACCGTTGATGGAATTGATTAAATGATTGGTTGGATTGGTTGGCGGACGGAAGATTAAACCCCTAACCCCTCCCGACCTTTGGTACGGGACAGGTTAAAAAGGGGTCATAACAATGTTTGCCAATTTTAAAATTTGTGTTGCTGAAATAGAAAGTTTTGAAGAAAACCCTGGAAGGGTGACATTTTGGTAGCGCGGGGTGAAGCCCCTGGTTCAAGATGCACCCCCCCTCCTTCTTCCGGCGCCGGAGG
>CAYYQJ010000128.1:0-7426 GCA_964473775.1 uncultured Bacteroidales bacterium
TCTCCACGGCTCTGAACACTCTTTCCCTACACGACGCTCTTCCGATCTCCAAGTTGTGCCAAGAGTATAGGTTACATCTGTTGTGTTTCTCAGATAAACTTTAAAAGCACCGGTTTGGCTGGTTGCGCCGGCAGTTGCTATAAGAAATCCTATACCATCAATTGTATAACCGGATGGGAAACCACTTGCTGCCATTTCGGCGGCAGTAATAAGATATTCTGTTCTTTGATAATTAAAAGTATTACCTGGTGCTCTGGTATTAGCGGAGGTTGACCCATCAGATGGTAATGCCCATGTGGTTAATGATTTTGATGTAGGATTACCATATTGCTCTGAAGCATTATGTTGCCTGGCAAAAGTGGAGTTAGAATTTCTCAACAGATTTGCCCTTGATACTTGCGCTATGCTGAAATTGCATAATAATAAGAGCGCAATAAGAAAAGATAGATTTTTTTTCATGGTTTATTTTTTTTAGTGAATAATTGTTGTTTAATAAAATTGTAAATAGAACTGCTAATTTACTACTTTTAAATGATAAAGATATCTGAATGTGATTTTTTTTTATCAAATTTTTAATTTTTAATTTATAAATAATTATAAACAAACATCATAATGAAAATATTCGAAAGTATCTAAAAAGAGTAAAGTATATATCTTTTGATTTTTTCACAGGCAAATAAAAAAAAAGGCTACCCCGAAAAGGTAGCCTTTTATAATTATTTTAAGAAAACTAGCGGGCGATATTAATTTTTCTGGTAATGGTTTTACCATCGGTAATAACCTTCACAAAATAGAATCCCTTTGATAAACTGGAAACATTAATTTCTTTCACCTGACCATAATATCCAACACTTTCGCCAAGTACATTAAATATTTGTACCGATTTAACGTTTTCGCCTATAATAAAAATCTTATCGTTAGCAGGATTTGGGAAAACAGAAACCATTTCGGCAGGGTTTTCTTCAACGCCTGTTATGCTAAACAAGTTAACCATATCCAGCGCGATAAATGCACCATCAGTTGTGTTGTTAGCGATATGTTCGTTGAAAGCAATGTAAATATTCTGACCTGAATACGATAAAGGATAATTAAATTGTTTCCAGGTATTATGAATAAATTGAGTGGTATCTAATGATGCAATAGTAGTTGTGAAATTTGCCACTGCATTGGAAGTGGTAGAAACTTTTATATCCACATAATCCTGATAATGGCCATACCAAAACAACCAAAAAGTTAACATTGGATCTGAAGGAGCTGTGAGTTGACGGGTAATAAGATACTGGTCGTTAGCAGTGGCGCCACCTGTATTCCATGTGCAATAAGCTGATTTTGCACCACCACTTGGAGGAACAGACATGGTTCCATCAGCCCAACCTGGTAATGGGGTGGTATTAACAGCAACAGAATTCCAACCAGTACCTCCATCAGGATTTTGTTTGGTCCAGCAAGCAGGTGGAAACACAGTGCTTTCGAAACTTTCAGACCATGGATATACACTAAGAGCAGAGCAATCAACTCCGTTTCCATTTAAAGTAATATTGATTATTCCCCCATTTGTAGTGATTTTATAAACCTTTGTAGCAGGTCCAACAGGAAATGCTGGAACATATTTAAAAGTAAAAGTTCTGCTTTGACCTGTAGTTAGAGCAATAGTTGCAGGCTTTAAATTTGATCTCCATGGATACCCTGTAAGCGAAGTTGTATCACTAACTGTCAATGTTCCTGCACCGGTATTGGTTAAAGTAAAAGTTCCTGAAGTTAATGTACTTCCAATGGGTACATTATTAGCAGCCCATGATAAAGGAGTACAGCTAGCTACCGGATTGCTTGGTACAGTCCCACACATTGCTCTGATATTCCAGTTGTAGGTTAATGTGGCGCCTAAATCAGTTAGATGCATCCATGAGCCACTGTAATCAATCCAGTTGCCATTGGTGTTAACCGGACCGGCATCGCAGCCAAGTGGATAACCACCGGTAACGGTTAAATAATAACCTAAATAGATGTCGCCTGTTGCTGGAAAAGTAAAAGGTGTTGTAAAGGTAACTTCATTCCATCCTAGTGTTGGTGTAAAATTTTGGCTGAAGAGCGATGTAATTCCCTGATCGGAATAAATACGAATCTGAGCTGCTGTTACATATTGTACGTCATTAACATAAACCTTAACCGATAGGATTTTGTGCCCTGCTGAAATATGTGGAGCTAAAGTTGCTGCAGGGAAAAAAGAGTAAACTCCAAATGATCCGGCACTATTTGTACCAATTGCATTACCAGCGTTTGCTCCATCATAATTTAATGAATCTACAACAGCTTTCGAATGATTGGCTGGCAGAGTATTAATTTCTTTCACAATTTTTATGGAGCCAATTCCTCCGGCTCTTTGAGTTTGTGAAAATACAACTCCACTAACTAAGAGCAGAGTTAAAAAAGTGTAAAGTTTTTTCATACTAATTTGTTTAATGATTAATGAATAATTTTTTGGTAAAAGTAGGAAAAAAACTTTTACAAAGTAGTAGATTTGACATTTTTTAAGAAAAAAAGTACTCAAAGAAAAATGGTAATTGATTTTAATGGGGTTATCCAAAAAACTTCTCGTTGAAATTCACCAGAAAAAGTTTTTGTGTTGCGCGTGTTACAGCCGTATATAACCATCGGAGATATTCTTTATTCACCATCTCATCGGTAAGATAACCTTGTTCAATAAAAACATTTTCCCACTGTCCGCCCTGAGTTTTATGGCAGGTCATGGCATAAGCAAATTTAATTTGCAAGGCATTCAGATATGGATTGGTACGTATAAGTTTTAGACGTTGGTATTTATCTGTAATGTGTTGATAGTCGGCAGCCACTTCGTTGTAAAGCCGGCGGTAATCATCGTACGATAGGGAAGGGGCATCCATCTGCAAAGTGTTTAATAGCAGCTTTACGTCAATATCTTTTTCTTCGGGATAATCAATCAGGCGAATGGTGGCATCCATAAAATGATAGGTATCGGCAATGGATTCTTTATTTTTGATACGCAACACTTCGGCAATATCGCCATTGGCAATAAATCCGGCTTTTGATTTCTTGGATATCCATGAATAATTGTTTTTTACTATCATGATTTTATCACCCGCATTGATTTCGCCTTCACGATATAAAATGCGTTGACGGATTTCGTTATTGAATAGATTTGCACGTTTATTTGAGCGGCAAATAACTATGGTTTCGGTATCCCCTGAATTAGAATAAGCCGTGTTGAGCATATCTTCCAGCTCATCTCCATTGATTCGCATCACATCTCTAAATCCGCTTAAATAAAAAAAATCGTGGCCGATGGTATCGCGCTGCACCATTTGCCGGATATGTGTTGCATTGCTTAATATGCCTGAATCTTCCGATTGACGAACCACTTCTTTCAGTTCGAAACTATCAATGCTTAAATGGTAGGATGATTTCAGAAAGTCAACATTAAGTGCCAGACTTAAGTTGCTTCCAACCGGAGGTAGCTGGGCTGTATCGCCCACAAAAATCAATGAACAGTTTTCGCCACTGAAAATATAGGTCAATACATCTTCCATGATTTTGGATACAGGAAACAACCCGTGTTTTTCAGGGTTTTCGGCTGCTTTCATCGAGGCTTCATCAATAATGAATACGGTGTTTTTATGGATGTTCTCGCGAAGCGAAAGATAAAACCCTGATTCGCCATCGCTGGTTTTATAGATGGCTTTGTGGATGGTAAGGGCGTGTTGTTGAGAATAGGAAGAAAGCACTTTGGCCGCACGGCCTGTTGGAGCCAACAACATGGAATCGAGTTTTAGCTGAGGCAAAATATTGACTAAAACACTTACTATGGTGGTTTTTCCTGTTCCTGCAAATCCTTTTAGCAAAAAGGTTTTATTGGGTTCGGTTGAGTTGAGGAATGTGGCTAATTTGCCCAGAAGAATACTTTGGTCGTTGGTGGGAGTATAAGAGAATGACTCTTGTAATAACTTTTGTATTTCGGGGGTGGGAAGCATTGGAGAGTTATGAGTTTGGAATTATGAGTTTGGAGTTGTTGGGTTAATTGAGTTATTGAAAAATTGTAATTTGTAATTCATAATTAAAATGGGTATCCTATCCCAAAGTTTCCAAAGATAAGAAAGCGGTCGGAGTTTTGGCCTATCCATCTTGAATTGATGGGTTTGGCAGGGTTTTTTAATACTATAGCACCATCAACTCTGATAACAAAATATCCGAAATCGGCACGAAGTCCTAATCCACCATCGAAGGCAATATCACTCAGGAATTTGTTTAGTACAAATGCAGCACCGGGAAGTTTCTCGCTTGATTTTCGCATCCATACATTGCCCATGTCGATAAAGGCAGCACCTCTCATAAACTTGTAAATTGGAAAACGATATTCAATATTTCCTTCCAATCCAATTTCTCCAATGCGTTCCAGACCATAAGTTTCACCGGCATTATACGAGCCGGGACCGAGAGCTTTTAATCGCCAGGCACGCATTGAGTTTGCACCTCCCATAGAAAAACTCTTTTCGAATGGCAATACATTTTCGTTGTCATAGGGCATGCCATACCCCCCGTAAGCCCTGAAAACAAACAGGTTTAGTTTGTTTGTATAAGTGTAGTATCTGAAATCGGCATCAACCCTGAAATATTGCGAATAAGGGATATTGAACAAAGTATATGCACCTTGTTTTTTTTGAATTCGACTTATCGCAAAGAATAATAATCCTGCAAACTCGACATTGGTTTTCAGGAAAAAGAAGTTGGTGTTTTTGTTTACCTGTTGGGTATTATATATGAAGGAATAAGTCAGGGAGGTGATGATGTGGTCGCGGTATGAATTCTGTAAGGCGCGGTCTTTAAGCGAATCTATCTGAGCATTGAAAGCGGAATCAGGATATATTTTTACCAGATTAATCTGCAAAGGAGTAACAATATGAGTTTTAAATTCATTCTCTTTCCACTGATAACCAAATGATGAGGTGACATAATATCTTTCGTATTGAGGCCTTATCTGATAATTGAAAGCCGCATTGATTTTGGTTTTGGGTTTAAAGTATTTTGGAAATTTATTTTGACGCACAGGCAATAAAAAGCGGGGAATTTTCAAATCAAGTTCAACCCCTGTTTCTATAGTGTTTACAATCTTTAACTTTTGAATTACCGGTTTTTCGATGGTATTATTTTTATTAAACGATTGAAATTCTACTGCTCCTTTCAGTTTAAGACTAAATAATTCGGCACCACGGAACAGATTTTTGTTGGTGTACATGATTCCTACAGCTACTCCTAATTCTCCTCCGGTATGAGTGGCATCCGTACTTACCGAAATTGCCTGAACCGGTGCTTTTGATAGTTTTATCAAACAATTTAACAGCCCGGAAGCAGGCATGGTGTCGTTTACTTTTATAAAATCGATGTTTACATAACGGTATAATCGTAAATCGAGCAGGGCCTTATAGGTTTTTTCGACATCCAGATAGTTATACACGTCGTTGCTGTCGATATACATGGCCTGGGCCAGAGTTTTTAAATTAATTTTTAACTTTTGAGGATACACAACATAATAAACCTTTGGCGGGCGACCTTTCAATCGGTTTGGAATGGTGGTTCGAAGGGTATCATAGGTGACAACTGAAGATTTGTCTAAATCGAAATCGGTGTTGATAATGATTTTGTTAATGTTATAGCGTTTGTGTTTAACGGTTACCATTGAATCTGATTTGGCTGAATAGGGAACCAATTCATCGGATATTTTAATGGTGATGTCGAGTTGATGAGAATTTAATGAGGTATCAACCAAAAAACTGATGTAATCTTTACTGAAAGAATAATATCCGTTTTCTTTTAGATTCTTATTAATACGTTCGCGCTCTGCATCAATATTATCCACATTATAAATCTCGTCGGGTTTTAATACGCATTCAGCTTTTGTTGAATAAACATAGGCCTTAAGTGTTGCATCGCTTATCGCGTATTTGATATTACGGATTTTGTAGGGCTCTTTGGTTTGGATGATATAAGTTACTTTGGCATTTCTTCTTTTGTATTTAACATCGAAATTTACTTTGGAAGAAAAATATCCATGATTATTCAGATAGTAATTTATCTGTTTCAGAGAATTACTTGTTAGAGAATTGTCGAACAAAACTGGTTCTGCTGCAATGGTTCTTTTAAGCCAACGTTTAAATCCGTTTTCTTTTCCTTTGATAGCCATGTTCCAGAAACGTATGTTAAGATACAATCCCAGGTTTTTCTTGTTGGGTTTTTGCTTCAGTAGGTTTTTTATTTCTTCCGAATTAATATTCCCCTTATTGACAATGATTTTGTTTTGCTTCAGCAGGAATTTATCTTTAGGATATTTACGGATGGGACTGCAAGCGGCAAAAAGTGAATAAAGTAAAATAGCAGATGATACTACAAAGATTGTAGTTCTGATATTTGACAACAGTTTATTCATACCGTAAGGCTTCAATCGGGTCGAGGCGGGCTGCTTTGATTGCCGGGAAAATTCCGGATGCCAAGCCTACCAAAATACATAATAATACACCTGAGAATATCCATAACCATGGAATAACAAAGCTGCTGCCCAGAATTAACGACATGACATTGCCTATTAAAATTCCCAGAAATATTCCTAAATAACCACCCAATTGTCCGATGACAATGGCTTCTATGAGAAACTGATTTTTAATCATTTTTGATGTGGCACCCATGGCTTTACGAATTCCGATTTCGCGGGTTCGCTCGGTTACAGAAACCAACATGATGTTCATCAAACCTATCGCGGCTCCCATTAATGTGATTAATCCGATGATGGTGGCTGCCAGTGTAACATACGAAATGTTGCTCATCAGCATCTGTGCTAAATTGTCGCTTTTCTCCACTTCAAAGTTGTTCTTCTCGCCGATAGGCACTTTACGAATTACTTTAAACAATCCGGTGGCTTCGCCAATTGCTATATCCATCAGCAAGGGATTATTTACCATCACATTTATGGTATAAGAAAGTTCTTTGCCGGATACGAACTGACGGAGATTGGTTAAGGGAACCAGGCAATTGTTATCGCCACTAAAGCCCATGCTCGAGCCTTTTGATTTCAACACACCTATTATCTTGTATTTTTGAGGGCCGATAGTAATCAGTTTGTCCACCGGATTCTTTATGTTGGGGAACAGTTTTTTTACAATATTACTTCCTATCAACACCACATAACTTCCTTTATTCAGTTCCTGCATAGAAAAATTACGGCCATATTCCACATCCAAACCGGATGTGCTTAAATAGTTTTCATCTACTCCTAAAACTGCAATGTTGGGATTGGTTTTTACGGATTCATATTTTAGTGTTGCTGTGCCTGTACCAAAAGTATAAACGGATGCCTGGGCAGGAAACATAAATCGGTCTTTAAAATCACGTGCTTCGGCATAAC
>CAYYQJ010000129.1:0-7413 GCA_964473775.1 uncultured Bacteroidales bacterium
CTTGCGGAATGTCGGTAAGGTTACCAAACTCATCCACATAAGCAATCATACTATCGGAACCGCCAGTATTCGATTTGCGTTCCTCTTTTTTTGCCATTTTGTCCTGACGTTTTTTCAAACGTTTTTTTTCTTTTTCTTTTTTATTAAATGAATCCTGCGATAAAGCCATTAATTTTTTTGGTTTAAAATGATATTAGTTCGTTTTTTTGTGATAAGCGATACTCGCAGAAATACAAAAACAGTATGAAGTTATTCCTGTTAGGCTATTGAAAACAGTCCAACTAAGCGAAGAAATTGCCTGAAAGATATTTTTGAGATTATCCCGATGCAAAGGTATAAAAAAAAACGACACTGTAATTAATATTTAGTTTATTGTGGGAAGTCGGAAGTCCGAAGTCGCGAGCTAGAAGTCAGTAGTCTTCCGTCTTCAGTCTTCCTTCCTCTATATTCAAAAAAAAAGCTACCTTTACCCCCATCAATTCACTGTTATGAAACAATCTCCTTTACATGATTTTCTGAATTTTATGTCGGATAGTCTGCAAAACAATCAGTTCATTAAAATTATTATCAGCCATAAACGCGACAAAAAAAGTGAATTAAAAAATGTTACAGTACGATTGATTTTGCTTAAAAACGAAAAGAAACTTTCGTTTGTGTATCGTTATAACACCAAAGATATCACTAAAAATTTCGACATCACAACAGGGATAAACTTACTGGGTGATTTGTTGCTGAACGATTTTTTTCAGGCCGATTTGTTCACCACCACCGAAAACCGCTATCTGATTATCAATAATAAAAACGAAATTAAAGTCAATAAAAAAGCAGTTACTGTGGCTGAAGTGCCTGTGATGACACATGATATTGTAAAGAAAAGATTTATTTCATTGGCAAACAATATTTATCTGAACGAGCTGGGCATAAGCACACCCGACGGAAAAGTTAAAAAGAACATGGAGGATAAATTCCGTCAGATTGATAAATACATCGAAATTCTGGATGGCATCATTCGTTCGGCCGATTTGCCCGACAAACTTTCTATTGCCGATATGGGCTGCGGAAAAGGATATTTAACCTTTGCTTTGTACGATTATTTGTGTAATACCTTGAAAATGGATGCGGAAGTGGTTGGCATAGAGTTTCGTCAGGCTTTGGTTGATGCTACCAACGCCATTGCACAAAAAGCAGGTTTCACCCATCTGAAATTTGAAACAGGCAGCATTCTGGATACCAAACTCGAAAACACAAATATGCTGATTGCCCTGCATGCCTGCGATACCGCCACCGACGATGCCATTTATAGCGGCATAATAAATAATGCAAATGTAATCATTTGTGCACCTTGTTGTCATAAACAAATTCGCAAACAATTGAATCCTCAGAATGTATTAAAAAACATCACAGAATTTGGAATTCTGGCCGAACGTCAGGCAGAAATGCTCACCGATACAATACGCGCAATGATTATGCAGGCTTATGGTTATAAAACCAATGTGTTTGAGTTTATTTCGGGCGAACACACCCCTAAAAATCTGTTGATTGTAGGTATAAAAAAGAAAAAGATGCCCATTCCAAATCCGGAGATTCTTAATGAAATTATTGAACTAAAAAAACTATTCAACATCAGGTTTCATTATCTTGAAACTTTGCTGAAAATAAACGGACAGGGCGGTTGATTTTACAGAAAATTTATTGCAAATAATGTAAAAATAATCAGCAACAAAGAAAAGGAATAATACACTAGAATGTTTTTGTATTTTCCTTTATCCGATTTGGTTTTCAAAGAAATAAATAATCCCAGATTGGCAATCACCAAAGCAAAAATCATCAAAACAATATGCTCAACAGGCCACAGGCGTTTGGAAACGATTTTCATTGAATTATCAGCACTCATATAATTATAGCCCATTCCGGAAAACAGATTTGAAAACAACACAATTCCAAAAGTAAATTGCAGATAAAGTGTGATGATAAAACCATAAGCCAGTTGTTTATCTAACTTAATGTAAGGTTTTTGTTTTATAATTCTATAAATTGAACGAGTAAAAAGCCAGATAGCAATTAAAACAGTGGTCGGCATTACAATCCAATTATGTAACAACTTTATGTATGGGAAAATTCCGGTAACCGTGCTGTCTAATATCATAAATCTCTGTTTGTTATTTTTTAATATCCGAAACGGCTTCTGCCAGCATTTTTGCCTGTTGAATTCGGTCGGCCATGCCAATTCCGTTTCTCAGATTGCCTCCGATAACAAAACCCGGGTATTGTTTTTCGACTGCTGCTATGGCTTCAAAACGTTCGCCACTATCTGCTTCATACTGAGGAATAGCCCATTCGTGACGAATGATTTTTAATAAATCAGGTTTGTATTCTGATAGTCCCATCAAATCGCTGACTTCGCGTTTCAGAATTTCTTTTATTTTATCATCCGACATCAGATAAATTTCAGGACGGCGAACACCACCCAAAAAAATCGAAAACAAGGCTCCGTCTTTAGGCGCTTTATCATTTAGCAAAGCCGACATAAACAGTACTCCGAGTATATCCCTGTTTTCTTTAAAAGGAATCAGACCTCCAAAGGCATCCAGTTTGATTCCCTGCCACTTATCAAAGCCTAAAACCACTTCTATCACTTTGGTATAATGCAGTGCTTTTATTTTTGATAGCAGATTGGAATCAATAAAAGGTGCAATTTTATCCAGATTATAAGCTCCTGCAGTAGAAATCACTTTTTGGGTTTCTATGCTGATACTTTCGCCCAAATTATTATTATAAGTTACCACAAAATGATGTTCCACAGGCTTCACCTGAATGTTGCTGCATTCGAGCAACACAGCATCTTTTCCAATTCTGTTATAAAGTGCAGTGATTAGAGATGATAAACCACCTTTAACAGAAAACACCCCTCTTGTAACTTTCTTTTCTTCATCGGTTTTCGGAAGTTTTCCTTTTTTAATAGAGCCGCCTATAAAACTGCCATAATCCTGCTCCAGATAATAAAGTTTTGGCAAAGCATATTTAGGAACCAAACGATTGGGATCGCCGGCATAAACACCAATAATAAAAGGGTCGATGGCATAATCCAGAAAACTTTTTCCCAGACGGCGTTTCACCAGTTCGGCCAGCGTTTCATGTGGATTGCTTCCCTTCGAACGAAAAGGCTCGCCCAAAACACGAAACTTATCTTTTAAAGTAAATAAGGGAGTATTGATGGCCGACATCAGTCCAGTAGGAAGTGCAGACCATTTTCCATCTTTCAGAATCAAACGACGTTTCACATTTTCGTTGGCTTCTTCCAGTTCACATTCACCTTTCAAGTCTTCAAAAAGTCGAATTACTTCCACATTACCAATCACTCCTGAATTGGGGCCTTCTTCATACACATAGCCATTTTCCTTCACGGTTTTTATCACCCCTCCTACTCTATCCGATTGTTCCAGAATCAAAACATCCTTCCCATCTTTTTTCAGATGATGAGCCGTAGCAAGACCGGTAATACCCGCACCAATAATTACAACATCTTTCATTTTCTTGTGTTTGTTTCAACTAAATCGCGCAGCAGATTTAAAAAGTCATCATTTGCAATAGGAATTTTAACTCTTGAAATATTTTTAATACCGGGGATGCTTTTTGCAAAAGGAATGATATCGTGATCCAAATCGTATAAGGTTTCAAGATTCTCACTTACAAAACTGATTGGAATAAGAATGATATCCTGACTTTCTTTTTCGGCCAATTTCATTAAACTACTCTTCGTATCAGGGCCTAACCAACCTTTTTTATTCATGCGCGACTGGTAAGCTACCTCATATTTATTACTTAGTCCGGCTTTTTCAGCAATGGCTTTACTGCAGGTTTCTATGGAATTTGCATAAGTATCCCCTTTATCCACCAATGATTGAGGTATGGAATGAGCACTGAAAACCAAATAAGGATTTGTATATTTATGTTCCTTTATATGACTATCTATCAGATTAGCCCAAAAACTAACAAAGCCGGGATGATTGTGAAATTCTTTAACAAAACTCACTTTAACATCTTTCTTTCTTAACACATAATCGTCCGCTACTTTCATAACACTGGAAGTGGTGGAATAACTTGCCTGTGGATATAAAGGAATGATGAGGACATCATTAACATTATCTCTAAGATAGGTATCAATAGAATGATCGATGTAAGGAAAAGAATAAGAAAATCCCATTCTGACATCATAATCTTTTCGTCCCATCATATCTTGTAAAGCAAATAAGGTATCTGAAGTTGCTTCAATGATAGGCGAACCCCCTATCAATTCATATTTTTCCCATGACTTTTTATAGCGGGTATTGCTGATAATAAACGAAAGCAAATTACGTCCCAACTTGCCAAAAGGAAGAATATAAGGGTCTTTAAACATCAGGCGAAGAAACTTTTTAAGTTCTTTGGGAGTAAATGGCCCCCCCATATTTACCAGCAATATACCTTTCATACAGTTTTAGAATAAATGGTTTCTCCTTGTTTCAAATCGGGGTCGAATGCCATGGCAATGTTGCGGGCAATCATTCGTCCATCGTCGTTAATCTGAATACCCTCTTCGCTGATGGTGATTAATCCTTCGCTTTCGAAACCTTTTAAATTATTTACATCATAATGTACCACCTCTTTTATTTCATCGGCAGTTAAATGAAATTCTGAAGCAATTTCATTAAAAATCAACACACCATTGCACATGATACTATTTATTACCGAGCGAACAATCTGCTGTTGCAATGTCAGCGTATATCCTCTTTCAATAGCAAAGCCTGTTGCTTCGATAGCATCCATATATTGATTGGTACTTTTAGTATTTTGCGCATAAGCTCCCCACAACTGACTGATGGAAGAAGCTCCGAATCCATATACCTGACCCGTAGTTTCCAGAGTACAATAACCCTGAAAATTTCTATGCAATCTTTTATTCTGAAAAGCCTTTGTCAACTGATCATCAGGATGAGCAAAATGATCAATACCAATAGCCATATAACCTGCATCCACCAATTGTTTAATATTATTGATAAGCATCTGCATTTTCTCTTTTGCTGCAGGCAGACCTATTTTTTCAAGTTTCATCTGCTCTTCTTTAACCCAGGGAACGTGAGCATAAGAAAAAGTTACGATGCGGTCGGGTTTAATATCAATGGCTTTTTGAATGGTTTCCGACAAACTTTCCACAGTCTGTAATGGCAACCCATAAATAAAATCAAGATTTATCCCTGAAAAGCCTTTAGTTCTCAAATAATTTACTATATCCTTAACGGGATGTCGCGGAGCCTGACGATTTACCACCTCAAGCACATCCTCTCTGAAATCCTGAATTCCTAAACTCATTCGATTGAAACCCATTTCGGCCAATAGGTCAATATGGGCATACTCCAAATAAGCAGGACTGCATTCAATTGCAATTTCAGCATCTTTAGCCATAACAAACGTTTCCTTAATCAGATTCATTATGTCGGCAATAAAGCCCATAGCTATTGCATTCGGTGTGCCACCTCCCCAGTGAATCTGAGTTACTTTCCGGTTTTTTACATCAAGATGAGCTGAAACATTTTTGATTTCCTGTTTCACAGCATTGATATACCTTTCAACAACCGGTTTCTTTTGTCCAATTTCCGTATTGCAACCACAAAAATGACAACGTTGTGGACAAAAGGGAATATGAACATAAATAGAAATGTTTTCCGGTTGCTGAGTGTTCGAAGCAGCTAACTGCTGTATATAATCCTCTGAAGTAAACTTTGTATGAAAAAAGTTTGCCGGAGGATAACTAGTATATCTTGGTCCGGAAACATTAAATTTATCCAGAAATTCAGTGGTGATATTCATTGATGCTGTTAAAAAAAAGAATTTATACTATTGTCTGTTCCACTTGGTTTCTTTTATCCAATCCACCACCAGCTTGGCATTCTCAAAAGGAATTCCAGGAATAAATCCATGTCCCAGATTAAAAATCCAGTTCTGGTATTCGTTTCCAAAGAATTTATAATTCTCCAAAGTCGAAAGTATCGTTTCCTTATCGGCAAGAAGTAATCGTGGATCAAGATTTCCCTGTAATCCAATATCATGATGAACCAGTTCGCGTGCATCATAAATGGTCGCTTGCCAATCGATACTTAGAAAATTGGTATCCTCAGGAGTTATTTTTCCAATGCCACATCCCAATCCTTTTGGAAGAAATATCACTGGAGTTTTGGTATTCATCACAGCATTTGAAATCCTGCGAACATAAGGCATAGCCATTTCAAAATATAAATCCGAAGGTATTAACCCTGCATGAGTTTCAAAAATCTGGAATGCAGCAACACCATGTTTTACCTGATTTAGGGCATATTCAATAGATAGTTCTGTAATTGCACTGAGAAGTTTATGAGCTAAAGCCTTATTTTTATAAAGCAACGACACTGCATCCGGAAAAGTATGATTGGTTCCCAAGCCCTGCATCATATAACATAAAGTAGTGAAGGGAGCTCCACAAAAACCTATCAATGGGGTATCATTAGGTTTTGTTTTTTGAATCTCGTCAATCACATCATAAATATAATTGAGTTTTGAAGCATCAGGATTTATGATGATCATTGGATTATCAAGATCTTTTAAAGCAGTTGCAAACCTTGGACCGGAATCTGTAAAGGTTAATTCCATTCCCAAAGCTTCAGGAATTACTAAAATATCGGAAAATAGAATGGCTGCATCCACTCCCAAATCATAAACAGGAAGTAATGTAACCTTTGCTGCCAGTTCGGGCGATTTCATAAGTTCTGAAAAAGAATGAGCTTCACGCATTTTCAGATAAGAAGGTAAAACACGACCGGCTTGACGCATAAACCAAACTGGTGGCCTTTCTGTGCGTTCTCCTCTTAGTGTTTTTTCAAATATTGAGTTATTCATTGAGTTTTTAATTTTTAATTATCAGACTCTTTACAGTCTGAATTTATAGGTAAGTATTATTAAAGATTTTTAAGAGCTTCCAGATTGGCAGCTATTATGGTGTCGATATCTTTGTCGGAATGCGCATAAGAAATAAACAGGCATTCATATTGCGAAGGAGCCAGATAAATACCACTTTCTAAAGACATTTTAAAAAAACGGGCATATTTATCACTATCGGATTTCATTGCTTCATCAAAAGAAGTAATTTGTTTTTCATTGGTAAAGAAAAAAGTCATCATAGAACCAACACGGTTAATCAAACCTTTTACACCTGTCAATTCCATATTATGTAAAATACCTTTTTCAAGCTTAGCAGCTTTTCTTTCCAGTTCTGAATAAAAATCAGGAGTTTCTTTTATCAGTTTCAGCATGGCAATTCCTGCAGACATAGCCAAAGGATTTCCTGATAAAGTTCCCGCCAGATCGGAAGAGCACACGTCTGAACTCCAGTCACCTGAAGCT
>CAYYQJ010000130.1:0-7366 GCA_964473775.1 uncultured Bacteroidales bacterium
GTTCGAACAAGATATATCCCTTCGAATTCAAAAAACTAAAGAAAAGAGCCAGAACACTCGATTCATTGGGTTTGTTGCGCCCGGCATTAATTAAAAGCAACATAATTCAGGATATTCAACTTCCTGTAAATCCTGAAAACGAACACGGAGCTTTTGAGAAATTGGTTCAATTAAATGATACATTGTATGTAGCATCAGGATATTCTCTTATTCCCAATACTAATAATCCTGCTGATGCTGTTGTTCTGACATTTGATAATGAAAAATCCCAATCTTTATATCTGACAATGTATAATGCTGATAGCATTCATTGGAAAAAAACATTTTCAGTAGCAAAAGTAAATGCCAATCCAGCAAAAATTAAGGCCTGGGCTTTGGATGGAAACACTGGTAAAGCTTTCCAGTTGAAAGGGGATTTTGTTATAAATAAGTAGTGGTTTTTCAAGTTAAGCATGAAAAACTAATTTTACTTTTTTTAAGATTTCTTTACTTTATTCAATAAATTATTATTATTTTTGCTAACAAAATACTAAAACCAAACCGAATTTTACTAAACCGTTTAATAAGTATATTGTCGGAAAAACATTATGATAACAAAAATTATGACGTCAGGCAACCATTTCTTTATTAAAATTGTCTTTGGTTGAGTATTTTTATATATTTTTGCTTTTAAATTTAGTACTATTACAATAACCGAGATTAATTACTTTATAAATTCTATATGTTAAAAAACATTTTTCTTAGCCTAATCGCACTTTTTATTTTCACTACGATAAGTGCGCAAGATATTTACAAAGCCGATAAACGTCTTTACGATTGCTTTACAGCAGATGAAATTTCTAAAATGGAATCAACAAAATCAGAATTGATTCCTTACTACAATTATTATCTGAATCATTCCTATTATGTGGTTGATTTGAATAAAGCTGCCAAAGCAGTTACCGGAACCGATATTCATACGGTTAAATCAAGAACCAATGGTTCTGAGATAGCTGTAGCATTTAGTGATTCGAAGTATTCTTTAGAAACTTTTAATTCATTAAAGTACAATTTCAATTTATTGTCGAATTATTTTGTCACTTATGTTTGGAAAGAAGCAGGAGTAGCCATTGTATTTTATCCTCTTTCACAGATTTCAAACTCGTATAAAAAAACATTAAAGACAGCAAGTCGTTAATAAAAGATATTAAAGTAACTTACTATGAAAAAAATTATTTTATTATTTGTTTTTGCCCTGATAATTGCAAGAACTTATGCACAAAATCCATTATATCTGATTAGCCAGCAGGGTACGGTTGTTGATTGTGCCGGCGACTTTTTTGATAGTGGAAATTCAGGTGCAGCTTATGGCCCGAATGAGAATTTTATTATCACTTTTCAATCAAGTAATATTGCTAACGATCACATAAAAATGACGTTTAATAATTTTGATGTTGATCCTGGTGATACCCTTATTTGTTATGATGGTCCTACAACAGGATCACCGGTACTGGGGAAATTTAACAACAATAATTTACCACCTAATTTTGTTGATGCTACAATCTATAATTCTACCGGAGAATTAACTTTTCAGTTCAAATCTGATGGAACATTACAAAATGCAGGTTGGTTTGGGTCGTTGGTTTGTATTCCTGCATGTCAGGAAATTATTGCTTCATTCAGCATGACTATGACTGTCCCAACTCCAAATGACAGCAACTATATTGATATTTGTATTGGCAATCCGATCACTTTTGCGGCCAAAGGTGCTGCCGCTTTCACTGAAAATAATGTATTGTATGCTCAGGATAGTACCACTTCAAATTATTTGTGGGACTTTGGCGATGGAAATACAGCTACAGGACAAATTGTGAATCATACTTACACTGTAGTTAGAGGTTATGACGTAGCCTTAACCATTACTGATGTAAGAGGATGTTTTAATGCCAATTATCTGGGTGGCCGTGTTCGAATTTCTAAAAATCCTATTGCAACTTTAAATCCTGTTCCTGATATTTGTTCCAGTAATGATACCACTTATATGACCTTAGGTTACAATATCAATTCAGTGGTTGTTATTGCTCCTATCAATGCTCATCAATCATCCTCACAGCGTTACGATAGTACGACATTTATTCCTGACGGGCCAAACTGTCCTCCGGGAGTTTATAATACTTATGTAACATTTACTCAATTCCTGCCAGGACAAACAATTACCAGTGCCAACGATATTCAATCTATCTGTGTGGATATTGAACACTCATTTGCCGGTGACCTGGGTTTTTCGATTATTTGTCCAAATGGAACCAATGTGGTGCTTGATGGTAACGACCATTCAGGAGGTTCTTTTCTTGGCAATGCCGATGATATTAATGATGGTTCGCCCACATGTGACCCTACGGCAAATCCGCCGGGTAGTCCATGGGTGTATTGCTGGTCGCAGATTTATTCACAGCAGGGTTCTTTAAATACATTGGATGCCGGAGTATCGCCTGTACCAGCAACGGATACTGTTGGTCATACCAATTATCTTACGCCTGATAATTCTTTAAGTGCATTGATTGGGTGTCCTTTAAATGGAACCTGGAACATTCAGATTACTGATAACTGGGGAATTGATAACGGATATATTTTTTGGTGGGAATTAAACTTAGATCCTGCGCTACTTCCTGGTGGATGGAGTTATCAGGTTCCTATAGACACAGTTATTTGGAGCGGTTCTTTTCTTCATATAATTGATGATTCAACAGTTATGGTAATACCAAATACTGCAGGGATATTTCAATATACAGTTACTGTAATTGATGATTTTGGTTGTTCATACGATACTACCTTGAACATTCAGGTGGTTCAGACTCCTGATCCTGATTTGGGACATGATACCATACTTTGCGGAAACAATTTGGTTTATATGCTTGATGCCGGTGCAGGAACTTCTTATGATTGGTCAACCGGTGGCTCTGCACAAACTCAACCTGTTACATCAACAGGATATTATTCTGTGGATGTGCATAATACTAATTCAACGAATACACTCACGTGTACAGGGTCGGATACGGTTTATGTGAAAGTACTTCAATTGCCGCAGATTGTTGAACTCGGTCCGGATTTATGCCTTACACATGATACGGTGCTTAATGCGGGGAACCCCACGGGATTTCAGTTTTTGTGGAGTACCAATGCTACCACGCAAAGCATTACTGCACCTGTTACCGGAGAGTATAGTGTTACAGTGGCTGAAGAATTTGGCTACAATTGCGGACGTTCGGATAGTGTGCATATAACCATTTATCCTGAACCTGTGATTGAAATTGGACCCGATACCTCGATGTGTAGTTATGGTAAAATGCACATGTATGTGAAGGATGCCAATGGTTATTTGGATAATCCATTGTATATTTATTCTTATTTATGGTCGCCAAACGGGCAAACCACTCGCGGTATTGATATAGAATGTTTGCCTGTTGACCAGACCATTACTTATAAGGTAAATGTTACCGGCTGTACAACAGTAATTGATTCACGCAATGTAGAATCACGGAACTGTGAATTGGTTCTTCCAAATATTATTACACCCAATAGTGATGGATTAAATGATGTACTTAAGATAACGGGTATTGAGAATTTCCCTGGCTCAAATATAAAAGTTTATAACCGTTGGGGTAAGAAAATATTTGAATCGGACGATTATAATAATACTGACCATGCCTGGGATGGTGGAAAAGATGCCGATGGTGTGTATTATTATGTGCTTACTGTGAATTATGGCACCCACGGTGAATGCGTTGATGCAACAAACTATAATGGCACGGTTACTATTTTGAGATAATAACGAACTTTGGGATAACACCCAAATGATAAATTTTATAAAGAAACCATCTTCTGAAAAGGGGATGGTTTTTTTGTTGATTGATTTTTATTGGGTTGATAGAATAAGGGAAATGCATTATTTGATATACAGATTGCTGTGAGAATGTAAGCTGAAAGGGATTTTTTTTGGGGGGAATAGTTTAACCCCAACCCCTCCCGACCTTTGGTGCGGGACAGGTTAAAATAAGGGGCTATAACAGTGATTGGAGCTTGATTGGGTTTGTTGAGTAAAAGGCAGAGGCTTTTGGGATAGGACGACGAAGGCAGGAGTTTTCGCCGAACGGGGCAGCCAAACATTCCTTTTGCTAAAATCAACCTATTCAATTCAAATCTCCCAAATTACATAATTCAATCAATCCATAATCGTAAAACTAATAAAAAATCCCCATCTAAACCGATTATACATCTATTCACAAAAATTATTTTTAAAAATAGTTGCATTACGTCTTCTTTTAGCATATCTTTGCTGCCTTAAATCTCTCTTCATGTCCTCGTTTATTATTTTATGTGTACTTTTCTCTCTATTGGCTCTTTTTAGTGCCAATTCAGAAGTTTTACCCATCACTGAACCGCGCTTCATAAAATATTACTCCATTCAATACCGCCCAAAGGCTTATTGCAATCCTTTAGAACATTTCCGAATTGCTGCTCTTGCAGCAATAAAATAACCCAACTTCTTTCTTAATAGCTAATATCTTTAGCATCTTTGGTGAAAAACCAAAATAATTTTTTTATTCACTTAATCAAAAATAAACAATGAAAACTAAATTTGCACATTGTATTTTAATGCTAATATTTATTTTTTCAGTAAAAGCACAAAATTTCGTTCCAAACCCCTCATTTGAAATTCATGATACTTGTCCATGGGGTCAGAGTCAAATTAGTTATGCTGTTGGGTGGAATACTTTTAGAAATACACCAGATTATTTTAATTCATGTGATACTAATGGACAAGCTGGAGTTCCATTAAATGTTTTAGGTTTTCAAAATGCCAAAACCGGTAATTCATATGGAGGATTCTATGCTTATTCACATTATGGACAATATAGAGAGATTATAGGTGTTCAATTAATTCATCCTTTAATTATAAAAGAAAAATACTTTGTATCATTTTATATAAATACTGCATTTAATCCTAATCCTGGTTGGCATTCTACGATTGCTACAAATAAAATAGGTGCTCGATTTTCAACAAATGCTTATTCATATTCAAATCCTATATCTATCGATAATTATGCTCAAATATACACAGATTCAATAATATTTGATACAGTAAATTGGATTAAAATTTCAGGTTCATTTATTGCTGATTCTGCATATAATTTTGTCAGTTTCGGTAATTTTTTTTCCAATTCCTTTACTAACTATATTTCGCAAGATTCTCTTTCGGCATATGCATATTATTATATAGATGATATTTTGGTAACTGCGGATTCTTTAATTGTTGGTTTAAATAATCAGTCATATTCAGAAAGGATAATAAAACTTATTCCAAATCCAGCAAGAGATTGGATAGTTATTGAGGGGAGTGATCTAATTTCATTTTCAATTTTTGATCTATCTGGAAGGAAATTTATCGAAGATACTTTTGTACCCACATCTCTCAAATCAATTTATGTTGGTAATTTAAGCAAAGGTATCTATCTTATTCAGGTTAAAGATTTGAATCAATCCTTCAATAAAAAATTAATTATTCAATAATCAAATAAAATGAAATGAAAACAAAAATATATTACGCAATAACTTTACTAATTATATTGCTTTGCAGCATGAATAAAACTTATAGCCAAGCATCATCTGCTAATGGTACTAATTCACCATTATATAGTTATGATTATCTGGGATGGACATCAGGAACTAATCGTCCACTTATTATAAACAATAATGATGATCATCCGATTAATTTCTTAACAAATAATACCCCCCGTGCCAGAATTACACATGATGGTTTATTCGGCATTGGAGATTATTCTTCATTCACAATTGCTCATCTTCTTGATGTTAACAAAGGTGATATCAATATATTTGATGGAAGTTTTCCAAACTGCCAACATGGGTATATGATTGACGGTCAATATATGCTTTGGCATAATGGTGTTCAATCACGTTTATATGTTGGCATCAATGCAGGAAATAATGGTGCTTCTGGATCATATAATACTTGTGTTGGATATGGAAGTGGAAATGCATTAACATCAGGCGAAAATAATACGTTTGTTGGTACTAAAGCAGGCACTAATATTTCAACTGGTCAATGGAATACTGTGCTAGGTGTTGAAGCCTTAATGGGGCAGTCATCTTGTGTTGGTAATTTTAATACGGCAGTTGGTTATTATACTCTTAGAAATATTACAAATGCAATTTATAATACCGCACTTGGATACGGAGCATTACGAAACAATACAGCAGGTGATGGAAATGTTGCAATTGGTTCATTAGCATTAGCGAGTAATACTTCTGGTGGCTTTGTAATTGGAACTCCGCCTAATTATTTTAATCCATCTACAAATAATGCAATAGGATTTGCAGCTCTTTATTCAAATACAAGTGGTGGGGGAAATAATGCAATAGGGCGACAAGCCTTATATTATAATACAATTGGATACAATAATGTTGCAAATGGCGATGTGACATTGGTTCATAATACAACAGGAAGTGCAAATACTGCGATTGGTTTTGGAACATTATCAAGTAATACAGTTGAGAAAGGCAATACAGCACTAGGAGCTACAGCAAATGTTATTAATGGTTTTTCTTTTTCAACTGCTATTGGTTATGGAGCAACTGCATTAGGTGACCATGAGATACAGCTTGGTACTATTTTAGAAAATGTCTTCCAAAATTCTCATTCATTTGTATGGAGTGATGGTCGTTTTAAATTCAATATAAATGATGATGTTAAAGGTCTTGATTTTATAAAACTACTACGTCCTGTAACCTATCAAATGAATGGAGAAAAACTTGATAATTTTGTTACAAAAGATATGAATGATACAATTAAAGCTAATAGGAATGAAGGAATTGATTATACAGCTGCTACAGCAAAAGTTCATTCTGGCTTTATTGCACAGCAAGTGGATTCAGCAGCAAAAGTTTCGGGTTTTAATAGTTCTATTGTTTATATTCCTTCTGATACCAGTACAGGAACTTATGCTTTGGCTTATGCCGAAATTGTTGTTCCCCTGGTAAAAGCAGTTCAAGAACTCGATGCCAAAAGTGGTTCTGATTACGATTTCCTTCTTTCAGGCAGTGACAGAAATCCAACAACTGCCGCTGATATAGATAGTATAAAATACACCAGAGGCTATTTGCAACTAAACACAAGCAGCTTAACCCCTAAAGCAGTATTAGAAGTTCAAAACAAATCATCAATTGCTAATTTCAATAATACAGGTGCCGCTGCTTTCCTAACGGATGCTACCAATTTTAGCTTTCCTATTGATACCAATAATTATGTAAGTCTGTCGATGCCTGAAAAACGTTGACCACTTTTTAATCAAAAAACGTTAAAAAAATG
>CAYYQJ010000131.1:0-7363 GCA_964473775.1 uncultured Bacteroidales bacterium
CCAGTTCTTTTAAAAGTTCAGGTTCGTTGATTTTAGTTTTTAAAGCCGTCATGATTTCATAAGTTGTCATTTCGAGGGCAATGGTTTCAAAACGTGCTTCAATATATTCCCTTATAATATCAGTCAGTATGGAATGAAACTCTTTTAGTTTGCCACTTTGCCATAGTTTTTCCGACTTCAGTTTTTCAAGTTCTTTCAGAGCTTTTTCATGAGCAGGAATCTTAGGTTTTAATGAGATATTGATGATGGCTTCTTTTCTTCGTATTTTCCAAACGATATAAAGGATTAAAGCAATCAGCAGTAGCGACCCCAAAATGATGGACGACCAGATAAGGATTTCTCTGAGAGTAATGGGTTCCTTCATAGGTCCTTTAATATCTTTAATAGCTTTGGTTGTATCAACAGGCACGGTTCTTATGCTGAGTATGATTGGCAAAGTATTCACCGATAATTTAGTTGTATCACCGGGCATGCTATAATAAAATACTATAGGGGGTACTACCACATTTCCTGAATCGAAAGAAGTAATGTTCAGTGTTTGCGAATAGGATATCTGCTTTTTATCTGCCGACAAAGCAGTATCAATTTTTGATCTGGATATCACTTCAACACTTTTACTCAGTGTATCATTAATAACAGGATAGATCACATGTGCCTTGCTGGGAAATGTCGCCTTGTAGGTATATTTTATGTGGTCGCCTATCAATACATTATTGGTATCAATTTGGGCCGATGCATTGGCATTTTGTGCCACTACCCATGAAGGAGCCAGCAACACCAACAATGTGAAAAAAACTTTTTGTATAGTCAATTCAAATTTCATACGGGTTTATCTTGAACTTCGTTTTTTGAATAATGTCATCAATGGTTTAATATAATCTTCATCAGTTTTAATGGTAGCCACATCTATTCTGCTTTTATTAAAAACATCCTGAAGTTTTTTCTCATGTTCTTCCCAACGTTTATGATGGGTTTTTCTCAATTCTTTACTGGAGGTATCCACCCAGAATTCTTTTCCAGATTCAAAATCGCGAAACTTAGCCAGACCAATATCAGGCAGATTGGTCTCACGAAAATCAACAATTCTAACTCCAATCAAATCGTGTTTGCGTGATGCAATTTTAATGGCATCGGTAAAATCATTATCGATAAAATCGCTGATAAGAAATGCCGTACAGCGTTTCTTAATGGCATTGGTTAAAAACTTTAAAGGTTCTGAAATTCGGGTTGAGCTACTTTCGGGTTTAAAATCTACCAATTCGCGGATGATTCTTAAAATATGAGATGCGCCTTTTTTAGGTGGGATAAACTTTTCTATTCTATCGCTGAAAAAAATCACGCCCACCTTATCATTATTTTGAATGGCCGAAAAAGCCAATACTGCAGCAATCTCAGTAATTTTACCAGACTTAAGCTGTTCTCTGGTTCCGAATTTATTTGAGCCGCTCACATCAATCATAATCATTACGGTGAGTTCGCGTTCTTCTTCAAATATTTTTACATAAGGATGATTAAATCTGGCGGTAACATTCCAATCTATCGACCGGATATCATCTCCAAACTGATATTCGCGAACTTCGCTAAAAGCCATACCACGACCTTTAAAGGCACTATGATACTGACCGGAAAATATCTGGTTGGTCAGTCCCCGCGACTTTATCTCAATTTTTCTAACCCTTTTTAATAATTCTATTGTTTCCACTGATAGCGATTTGTGATTAGTGACTAGTGATTTGTTTTAAACGATAAATCATAATCTTCCCTTCATCATTTCTGATTCCTATGGAACTTCTACACTATTCAGAATTTCATTGATAATTTCTTCAGTAGTGATGTTTTCAGCTTCAGCTTCATAAGTCAGACCAATTCTGTGACGCAACACATCGTGACAAACGGCTCTGATATCTTCAGGATAAACATAGCCTTTGCGTTTAATAAAAGCATAAGCTTTTGATGCCAATGCCAAAAAGATACTGGCACGTGGAGATGCTCCATAACTGATCAGTCCTTCAAATTTCTTCAGATTATATTTAGCAGGATAACGGGTTGCAAATACAATATCGGTAATGTAGTTTTCTATTTTTTCATCAATATAAACTTCACGTACCAGATTACGGGCTCTGGCTATATCTTCCGTTTTAATAATCGTATTGGTTTTACAAGTAACATTACTAACATTCTGACGCATAATCAGCTTTTCTTCTTCTTTGGTTGGATAACCAATAACCACTTTCAGCATAAAACGATCCACCTGTGCTTCAGGCAAAGGATAGGTTCCTTCCTGTTCAATAGGATTCTGAGTGGCCAGAACCAGAAAAGGCTCAGGCAAAGCAAATGTTTTATCACCAATAGTTACCTGACGTTCCTGCATGGCTTCCAATAAAGCACTCTGCACTTTGGCCGGCGAACGGTTGATTTCATCTGCCAGAATAAAGTTAGAAAAAATAGGTCCTTTCTTAACGTTGAATTCTTCACTCTTCTGACTATAAACCATAGTACCGATTAAATCGGCAGGCAATAAGTCAGGTGTAAATTGAATTCGATTGAACTTTGCTTCGATGATGTTTGCAAGCGATTTAATTGCTAGTGTTTTTGCCAAACCCGGAACACCTTCCAGTAGAATATGTCCGTTCGACAAAAGTCCGATTAGCAAACGTTCAATCATTTGTTTTTGACCAATAATTACTTTGCCCATTTCAAGGCTGATCATATCCACAAAGGCGCTTTCGCGTTGAATACGATCGTTCAGCTCTCTGATATCAATTGTTTCTTGCATATAAATTTATTTTTTTTTGGACGACAAAATTATAATTTCCTGACCTCTTAAATCAAGTGTTTTTTTGTTAATAATTGTTAACATAAACAAAGGTAATTTTCTTTTTTAATTTCGAGTAAAAACTAATTTTTAAAAAAAATATTGTAAGTGTTGTAAAAAAAAATTTATCGAAAGGAAATTATCCTTATTTTTGCTTAATTATTCCCTGTAGGATTTTATTCTTCAGGAGATAACTAATCAATTAATCATATTATTAATCAAAAAGTAGAAATCTATGAAATCAAAAAATTTACTCGTAACATTGTTAATGATTTTTATTTGTTTCGGGGCGAGTGCGCAATGGACAAATAAATCGTTTACTTATCAATCTAACCTAAGAGCTTATAGGGTTTACAAATCGCCATCTTATACTCCAACAAAACCGGCATCAATGGTAATAACCCTTCATGGGTTGGGAGATAATATGACGAATTTCAGCAGTCTGGGATTTAATCTTATTGCTGATACTGCAAATATTATTGTTGTGGTTCCACAAGCTATGACCGATGCTTTTGCAGGCACTGCATGGAATTCAGGTGCTGGAACTATGGGCTATTATCCTAATTCGACCATTAATGATGTGGGATTTTTAAATACACTTATTGATACCATAAAGGCAGGTTATGCCATAAACGCCTCACGGGTTTATATCTGTGGCTTTTCTATGGGAGGTTTTATGACCGAACGTATGGCATTGCAATCAAACTCTCAGATAGCAGCTTTTGTTTCTATGTCGGGAACATTTGGCTCTGCTATTACCACTTATGCTCCAGGAAGACATGTGCCTGTGGCACATTTTCACGGAACCACCGATGGTACTGTAGCTTTTTCAGGAAATCTGTATGGCATTGATGCCGATTCATTGGTTAGTTTTTGGGTGTTGAACAATGGTTGTAATCCGGTTCCGGATTCAATGCAATATCCCGATTTAGCTAACGACACAATAACTGTTGATCGTTTTAAATATGCAGGAAGCTCTCCCGATCAGGATGTTTGGTTTTTTAGAATGAATGGTGCCGACCATACGGTATTATTTAAACCAACCAATGATATCAATGAAGTTTATGAAGCATGGCTTTTTATGCGCTTACATAAAAATATGACCGCAGGAATTCAAACTCAAACTGTTTTAGAAAATAACATTCAGGTGTATCCTAATCCAGCCAGCAGTTTTGTGAATCTGATTTTACCTGAGAATGCAGGAAATCTTACCGTAGAATTGTATTCTATACAGGGTGCCTGTGTATATTCTGCACAAAGCAGCAGTTCGCTGGATCAGATATTACTGAACAGCGATAAATTTACCAACGGAATGTACATTTTAAGGGTAACAGGCAATTCGGTGAATGCTTCTCAAAGAATTTTGATACAAAAATAAATTAGTATTAGCTTTTTATAATCCCGGGATAATCTTCCGGGATTTTTTTTTCATATGAATAGTAAAATTGCATAATAAATTATCAGTACTTTCGTTTCTTATTAACACATCGTTTTTTCTGTTCGTTATTAAAGGTCTAATTTTATGAGTAAATCAATTGCTACTTCCGTATTACTTTTTTTATTTTCTATGAGTTTGACGTTTGCTCAGCTTCCGTCAAGAGTTACCATTAAGGGTGTTATTAAAGACGCAAACAATAATGAAGCCGCCTTTGCCACCGTGATGTTGCTGAATCCAAAAGATTCTACTTTGCAAAACTTCACACAAAGCAACGAACATGGCGCTTTTGCTTTTAATAATGTGAAAAACATCAATTATCTGCTGAAAGTTTCGCACATCAGCTTTTTGCCTCTACAGGTTTCTGTTCCGGCTTGTTCAACAGCAATAAACGATATGGGTGTGGTTGCCATAAAGCCCATTGCAAAAGAGCTTTTCGAAGTGGTGATTCGCGAAGCAAAAGCACCGCTTACCATACGTGGCGATACCATTGAATATGATGCCACCACATTTAAAGCCCCTCCCGGCTCATCGGTAGAAGATTTGCTGCGTCGCTTGCCCGGCATTGAAGTGGATGCTTCGGGCAATCTGAAAACTCAGGGCAAGGATGTGAAGCGTGTTTATGTGGATGGTAAATCCTTTTTTGGAGATGACCCCAAAGGAGCTACAAAAAATCTGGATGCCAACACGGTTTCGAAAGTGCAGGTGTTTGACGAAAAATCAGAACAATCGAAACTTACTGGTGTTGACGATGGAGTGAAAGAAAAAGCAATGAATCTGGAGTTGAAAGAAGAATATAAAAAAGGTTCGTTTGGAAAAATTACCGTTGCAGGCGGGGCCAACGAAGAAGGGGTGTTGCGTTGGGCAGGTCGTGGAAATTTCAATCGTTTCAACAAAACATCACAGCTTTCGTTTATCGGATATGGAAACAATATCAACGAAACCGGTGTTAACTGGGAAGACTACGGCGAATTTAAAGGTCAATCTACCTTCGACGATTACGATAACGGCGATTTCGGTTTCAGTTCCGGAAGAGGGGGGTATTATACGTTTGGTGATGATAATGGACCCATGAGCTATTTTGATGGCAAGGGATTTACTAAAAATTATGGAGGAGGTGGCAATTATAATTATGATAATAAGAAAACCAAATTCAATGCCTCGTATTTTTATAAAAACAATGAGCTGGATTATAAACAGGTTGATTATAAGAAAACTTTTTATAGCGACAGTTTGTTCTTTAATAATGATACCACCAAATATTCTGATATCAGGCAAAACCATACGTTAGCTACCCGTTTTGAGCAAAATATTGATTCGAATAACGTGATTATTGCCAAAGCCAATTTCAGATTCAGCACTGTTAAATCGGGCGATAAAACTTCAAAATTCTATGCGATGGGCGAAAATCAAATGCTGAACGATTTGTTTACCAACAATTCTGCCGATAAGAGTTCGTGGAAACTTACCAGCGCGATTATTTATCGTCATAAATTTAAAAAGAAAGGTCGTTCGTTTGCCATCAGCGGAGCATATAATAAAAACCCGGCCGGCAACGATGATGATTTAATTTCTATCAACCATTTTTTTATTCCCACTTTTAAAGAAGAAATTCACCGGCTATCAGAACAGGCGGTTGATAAGCAACAAATAAAATCGAGTTTGCTTTATACCGAACCGCTTTCGAAAAAGATTTTCCTCGAATTGTTTTACAATTTCAATACCTCGGATAATAAGGTGAATCGTCAGATAAAGGATGCCTTGCACAACGAAATCCGAATCGACAGCCTCAGCGTTTATTATACCAATAAGGTGATGATTAATCGATTCGGAACCGATGTGCGTTACTCGTTCAACGGATTGAATATTATGCTGGGAGTGGCAGGACAGTATCTGCAAATGGATGGAAAATATTCGGTGGACAAAGACTCTGCTCTTTCTTCTCCGCCCATCAATAAAACCTATTGGGGTTTAAGTCCGAAGGTTACTTTTTCTTACGAATTTCCACGCAACATGTATCTCTCATTCAATTACGGCTATGATATCACCGAGCCATCTTTCGAATATCTGCAGCCTGTGCCCAATATCACCAATCCTTTGTATCGCACCGAAGGCAATGTGAATTTGAAACCTGAGAGAAGTCATGACATGGGATTGGATTTAAATTATTACGATCCTGCCTCTTTTTCAAATGTAGGTCTTTATGTAAGTTATAGCTATTGCGACAATATTATCAGCTACGACCAAACGCTGATGCAGGTTGATTCGGTGGGCATTGTTACCATTCTGAAACCCGAAAACAATTCCACATCCAACAGCATCAGTTCTTGGTTCTGGGCCGGATTTCCCATCATCAAAACCAAATTTACAAACGATTGGAATATGGGATTTACTTACGGCAATTCGGGGGCTCATATCAACACTGTTTTAAATAAAACCAATCGTTATACTTATAGTCTTGGGACCTCTTTTAATATAACTCCAGGTCAAAAGCTGGTGATTGCCTTATCAGGCGATGCCTCGCTGACTGATATGCGATATTCTATTAACAGCGACCGCAATCAATTGATTCAGGAATATACTGCGAGTTTATCGGTTAAATGGCAGTTTGCCTCCAAATCTTTTTTCGAATCCAATTTCGATTATTCGTTTTATCAAAATTCGCAAACCAATTATAGCCAAAGTTTCCCTGTGTTAAATGCCTCGGTAAGGCAGCTTATCGGCAAAAAAAACCATTTCGAGATACGCCTTGCCGCCTTTGATATTTTTAATAAACGACAGTATATTCGGCAATATACAGGTCAGAATTATTACTCACGAACCATTGCCGAAACCCTGGCCCGCTATTTTATGCTCAGCTTTAGTTATAATATCAAAGGATTTGAAACTAAGTTAAAGAAAGACCGGAACTGGTAGGGGGAAGACGGAAGACCGAAGTTGGAAGACCGAAGACGGAAGTTGGAAGAACGAAGAATAATCAAAACCATAAAACATTAAAAAAATAACACACCCATGAATCAAATTATTACCTCTGTGAACCTCTGTTTTCCCTTTGTTCCCTCTGTGGTTAAAAAACAAAATACCATGAAAAACCGATTATTAATTTTAGCCTT
>CAYYQJ010000132.1:0-4946 GCA_964473775.1 uncultured Bacteroidales bacterium
GTAGAATGGAAAAATCACAAATATCAAATAAACAAATCACAAACCTGACTGCCGTCAGGCAAGTTAAATTTCAAAATTCATAAATCAAAATTCAAAAATCGAAACTGTTTTAATTAATATAAAATTAAGCACGCTCGAAAAAGTTAAATAGATAGGGAAATACGTATCAGATTACTCATAATAATAAATGTTTATAAGAGTGTTTGTGAAATTGTGTTGCTTTGTTTGCAGATTTTTTTTTAATAAATTATATTACATAATCAATACAATATGTCATACTAAAGATTATTTTTTGTGGAAATTTGTTTTTAATTAGAATAAAAGTTTTATCTTTACAAAATTATTTTTAAAACTTAATAAAATGACTGAAATTAGATTAATTATTACAGCCCGATTGTATGAGGTTCCGACTATTTGTGGATTTACAAAAGATGCTCTTAATATTGATATCGATGATTTTACAGGGTATAAAGAGGATAAATATACGCCTGCTTTTTTGGCTGCATTGGATGATAAGATTGATTTGGTGAGGAATATTGTTAATCCTACAGTTTTGACAAAGGCTTTGAAGGAGATTACTTTTAGATTGACAGGTGAGGTGGTTGGTTTGAGGCAGACGATGAATTTTTTGGAAGGTTATGTGAATGATGCTGTTGGGTTGAGTATTTCTAAGCCGAATTTTGGGATTAAGGAGGTTAGAGCGAAAATTACATCGATGGATGTGGAAGGTTTGGATGGTGTGTTGAGTACGTTGCTGAGTAATATTGGTAATAATATGGCGGCTTTGGAGACGGCGGGTTATAAGCCGGCTATGAAAGCTGCATTGGAAGCTACCAAGCAGCAGATTTATGATGATAATTTGGCGCAGAATAAGAAGTTGAAGCAAAGAAGTGATTTGGTGGAGGATAATATTGAGGTGATTAATGATTTGTTGATGGATATTAAAGGGATTTGGGCTGATGGAAAGATATTGTATCGCCTGTCGGATAAAAGGAAGGTGAAGTATTATACTAATGCTGATATTTTGAGGCGAATTAGGAATGATGAGTTGCATACGGAAATAATGGGTACTGTGACAGATGAAAACGGGTTGCCGTTGAAGAATGTGAAGGTGGTTGCGCGCCCGAGTGTTGATGGAAAAAGGGGGAAGACGGTGCGTACGGATGATATGGGAATTTATGTGATTAAGGGGATGAGACCAGTGAATTATGTGTTTACTTTTAGTTTGCCGGATGGGAGAATTGTGGTGGATAAGGCTGATGCGGTGACGAATAAGAAGGTGAGGCTGGATGTGAAGGTGTGAGTGAAAATTGTTTGAATTGGGATTAAGGGATTTATTTTAACCCAAACAATTTAACCCCAACCCCTTAAAAAGGGGCTATAACAGAGTGTTGTAATTTGTCTGAAGTGGGATTTATTTGATTTGGATGATTTATTTGATTGAAATAAAAAGTGGAGGGTTTTAGAATGGAGGGATGGGAGTGGATGTGGTGTCAAACAGGGGGAAAAATAGAAATGATATGGATAAGAATAGATTAGAACAATTGTTAAACGATACAAAAAAGATAGTTAAGCATCAAAAGGAAAAAGAAGAGCTTAGAGGGGAGAAGTTTAATGTGTTTTCTATTCTGAAGGTGGAGAGCATGGAAAACAAGACGCATTCGGCTTTTTTATGTGAATTGTTGAATCCGAAGGGGAGTCATTTGAAAGGGAATATATTTCTGAAGTTGTTTATTGAAACGGCAGGCATAGAGGGGCAATTTGATGCGGAGACTGCACAAGCTAAAACAGAGCATTCTATAGGGCAAATAAATGAGAAGGAGAAAACCGGAGGAAGGATAGATATTTATTTGTGGGATAAAAACAGAAACTGTATTTCCATAGAAAATAAGATTTATGCCGGAGACCAATTTGCCCAGATAGAAAGGTATTGCAATTACAATAAGGGGAAAAATCGAATTTATTATTTAACCAGAAATGGGGATAAACCTTCTGATGAAAGTAAAGGACAATTGGAATCGGGGAGTGATTTTTTTATTATTTCGTACGGAACTACAATTATTGAATGGCTTAAGTTGTGTTTGAAGGAAGCTGCGGAAACGCCGATATTAAGAGAAACGATAAAACAATACATTATATTAATCAAGAAAATAACACATACTATGGAGAATACGGAAGAAGAAAAAGAATTGCTTGAAACCATTATAAAGTATCATAAAGAAGCAAAGTATATTGCTAATAATCTAATAAAGGCTGTAGCAAGACTAAACCGCGAAATTCAGAAAAAAGCATATTCGATGTTATTAGAAAAGCTTGATAACGCTTATATTGTAACACTTGGGAATAAGCCGTATGAGAAATATTCTCAAATTTGGTTTAAAATCAGAGGTAAGGAAGAATCAAAATTGTTTTTTGGGTTAGAGAGTTTTGCAGTAGAAGGCAGAGATGCATGTGGAGATTTGGGGATAGGTATTTTTGTTAATGGTGGAAATTATAACCCAGATTATTCTAAACTAGGTGAAAAAGAAAGTAATTGGTGGATTGAATTTCAAAGAATCAATGATTATGATGGATGTAGAGTAAATCTGACAAATTCGGAAACCTTAAAAAGATTACAGTTTGAACCTGAATTTCAAACTAAATTTGTTAATCACATAGTTGAAGAGTCTATTGAATATCTTAATAGGAATAGGGAAAAGGTGGCAGGGTTATTAAAAGATAAGATAGTGTAATGGGAAAAGAGGAAAGTGGATATAGGCAGAAGCCTATCAGGATATGAACGACTTAGGCTGGAGCCTAAGCCAAACTGGGTGGCAATAAATATTATAGCAGGCTAAAGGCAATGGGCGCTCAAAATATGTTAATGATAATGTACAAAGGAGCATTATTAAAATTAATAGTGATAACTAAGAAACTAATTAGACATGATAAAATTAAAAGAGTTTGAAAATAAGGTAATCAATAGGTTTACTGATACAATAACTGATAGGGTATTTCTGTTGATTCAAAATGATCGTGAATTATTACAGGATTATCTTGATTTATTGAGTAATCATAAAAGAAATTTTATAAATAGCGATATTGCAAAAGCAATTAAAAAACGGTTTGATTTAGATAATAAAAAGCTAAAAAATAAACAACCTGAAAGTTATTTAATAAAGTCTTTTGAAGAATTCAATTTAAAGTAGCGATAGCCTCAATATTTCTATACTGACCCCATTATTAACTTAAACATAAATATCTTGCACGTTATTTTTTTGAATTTAAACCTTTAACACCATAACTATATGAAGTCAACCTTAATGATTATTAAATTACTATTTATAGTCTTACCGCTTTCATCTACCTTTGGCCAAACAAAGGTTTATGTGGATTATGTTAGGAATGATTTTGGAGATACCCTTGGTTATACAACTATAATTCCTCAAAATGACAGCATAACTTTTTTTAAGTATTTGAATTCATGTATTAAAGCCTATTTTAAACAGCTTCCTAAAACTGTGACTACTTATAACGTATATTTGAGAACCAACCCTATGACAAAAATTATTGATACAATGTGTATATCATACCCTCCTGCGAAGTTTCTAATTCAAAAAGATATGACTTTTCTTAAACAAGAGGATCATATTATTGTTCATGAATTTGACTTTGGTGATTTCTGTAATTACCTGAGTAGACAATGGGGCTGTGATAAAAAATATTAAGTTGAAATTGATCTAGGTATTTTCTAAAATGAATTAATCATTGGGTAATTTATAAATTAAATATGCTATTATTTTAACGATTTTATATTCTGACAAATTAAAGTTTATACTAAACGCCTTTTGAGTTGCGTATCTTATATTTTTTCCCGGTTGAATACAAATTAGGCAAAGGTTCTACCTTTGTCTTTTTTATTATTTTAGGTTTCACCTAATATCTCTCATTATAAGCAATAATAAGAAAAACCTTCTTCAATTTTTCAACCTTAGTAGAATGGATGATACCACAAAACCTCAACCTTATTACCTTATTTTGGAAACGATAAGGTAATAAGGTTGGATTCATCGGAGGGTAGACGCAATGCATTGCGTCTCTACAAAGGTTTGGGAAGGAGGTTGTGAATGAGATGTTGGAATGTAATTTGCTAAGATTAGGAGAAGGATGGAGGCGAGATTTATAGCAACCTTATTAGCTTATTTGATTGATTGAGTTATTGGGTTATCAAGACACGGCGAATACAATTCGCCGCGAGCGGGGGATGGGGTTTCTATTAAGGTTGAATTTTAGGAGAAGGTTTATTAGTTATTGATTGGGGTTGAGACAGGGGGAATATAATTCGGTGTGAGCGGATTATTAAGACACGGCGAATACAATTCGCCGCGAGCGGGGATAGTTTTGGCTAAAGCCAATTCTTCATGGCAATATTTTGTCACCGGCATAAATGCCGGAGCTAATGATTGCACGGTGAATACAACTCAGTGAGCGGAGCTATAAAAAAAGGTTACGACGTTTGACCACAGTGCCTTTGGTTTCGATAAAATGTTGGCAAGAGCGCAAAGGATGGGAGCCCCGACTTCATCGGGATAGACTCCAGCCCACAGCGGCGGCGATGAAGTGAATTTGTTGGCAGGGAGTTGGCTCCGCCGCGAGGACTTATAGCGGACAGCCTGACCCGACGCAGGAGGGATGCGCCCAAAAGAGAAGTGCCTAGAGTGAGCTACGAGTGACTAAAGTTTGGAGTTGAAAGGGGAAAGTTTATTAAGTTGGAAAGTATTATAATCTATTCGCCATCTTCGGGTTTAAGTTGGAAGAATTTTATTTGCGACAGCAGTTTTGTGGAGAAAAAATCGAATAATAAGCCTAAAAGAAATCCTATGATTATGCCGAGCAATGCACCGCAGGCAGCATCAGCAGGATAATGTACGCCGAGATAGATGCGGCTATAGGCAATGATGGATGCC
>CAYYQJ010000132.1:5046-7352 GCA_964473775.1 uncultured Bacteroidales bacterium
ATCAGCAGGATAATGTACGCCGAGATAGATGCGGCTATAGGCAATGATGGATGCCCATATAAACGAAAGCAGGGTGAAGTGGCGGATTTTGCGATACAATAACATGCTTAAGAAGGTGGCAAGGCCAAAGAAATTGGCGGCATGTGAAGATACAAAACCATAATCGCCGCCATAATAACCAAATAGGGTATGCACCTGAAACTGTATGGAGGGATTGTGTGTAGGGCGCAGTCGCATAAATACATCTTTGAAAAGATGTACCGATATCTGATCGGTGAGGGTGATGCCCAGAGCCACAAACAAAACCACAAACAATGTTTGCCAGCGATAGGCTTTAATGACAAAATACAAAAAGCAAATATAAACGGGAATCCATACCAGGGGCTGGCTTGCCCACCAGAAAATAAAATCGAGAAACGGGTTTCGAAGGCCGTTCAGAAACAAAAATAATTGAACATCAAACTGAATGAGTTTTTCAATCATTAAAATCGGTATTCAGATGGGTATTGAGGTGTTTCCATAAGGTATCTTTGAGTTCTGCAATTCCAAACATATTGATAGAGGATATAAACACAGATGGTATTTTGGGGAGTTTCTTGCGAAGCTTTTCGATGGTGTTGATATCAACCAAATCGCATTTGGTGATGGCAAGCACTTTGGATTTATCGAGCAAATCGGGGTTGAAATGTTTGAGCTCGTTGAGCAGCACATTGTATTCTTTTTTTATATCCACACAATCAACAGGTACCATAAACAAGAGCAAAGAATTCCGCTCGATATGACGCAGAAAACGCAGTCCGATGCCTTTGCCTTCGTGAGCCCCTTCGATGATGCCTGGAATATCGGCCATTACAAATGACTTATTATCGTGATAACCAACAATGCCGAGATTGGGAACCAAAGTGGTGAAGGGGTAATCGGCTATCTTTGGTTTGGCTGCTGAAACTACCGACAATAAAGTGGATTTGCCTGCATTGGGAAAACCAACCAGACCTACATCGGCCAGGAGTTTTAACTCGAGTATTTTTGCGCGTTCTAATCCTGGTTCACCAGGCTGTGCGAAGCGTGGGGTTTGAAAAGTGGCTGATTTAAAATGTACGTTACCCAATCCGCCGCGGCCTCCGGCAAGCAATATCTTTTCTTCGTCGTGTTGTGTGATTTCGAAATCAACTTCGCCGGTTTCGGCATCACGGGCAATGGTTCCCAAGGGAACTTCGAGTATCACATCTTTGCCAAAAGCGCCAGAACTCTGATTACTGCTGCCGGACTGACCGTCGTCAGCAGACACATGACGGGTATATCGCATGTGAAGCAATGTCCATAAATGACGGTTTCCTTTTAGAATGATGCTGCCACCACGACCGCCATCGCCGCCATCGGGACCACCTTTAGGAATGTATTTTTCTCTGCGCAAATGCGTAGAACCTGACCCGCCTTTACCTGACTTACAGTTGATTTTAATATAATCTACAAAATTGGATCCGCTCATTGGTTATTGGTCATTAGTCATTGGTCATTGGTCATTGGTAGTCATTAGTTGTCATTGATAGTTATTTCTATTTCATTTTCCGAAATAACTATTATCTATTAACTATTAACTTCAAACTTTAGGCACTTGAAGTACTTTAGGCACTTAAATGGCTATCTATTTCTTTTGCGATGGTAACAAAGACTTCCTCTATGGTTCCCATGCCGTGAACGGCAACGAGTTTGCCTTGTTGACGATAGTATTCTAATAAAGGTTTGGTTTGTTGGTTATAAACTTCGATGCGTTTTTTAATTACTTCTTCGGTATCGTCGGCACGGCCAGAATGCTGACTTCTGTAGAGAATTCTTTTGGTTAATTCTTCTTCAGTAACATCCAGATATAAAACCAAAGAAATTGGAGTCTGCATTTCTGCAAGTTTTGCATCCAGAATTTCAGCCTGAACATTGTTGCGAGGAAAACCATCGAAAATAAATCCTTTGGCATGAGCATTTTTTGCAGTACGATTGAACAATAAATCGAATATTACACTATCGGGAACCAGCAATCCATCATCAATATACTTTTTTGCAGCCAGACCTACCTGACTTCCGTTTTTGATTTCTTCACGCAAAATATCGCCTGTTGACAAATGAACCAGGTTGTATTTTTCAATAATATTCTGCGATTGTGTTCCTTTACCTGTTCCCGGAGCACCGAAAATAACTACATTTAACATACACTATAATTTTTTTATGAAACAATTTTATAAATATCCTTCAGATTTCTGCCCAGCCCATCATAATCCAAACCATAACCCACAATAAAATCGTTGGGTATA
>CAYYQJ010000133.1:0-7270 GCA_964473775.1 uncultured Bacteroidales bacterium
GATAGCTTCAGGTGACTGGAGTTCAGACGTGTGCTCTTCCGATCTCAATCAATTGTTTCTCGAATCCAATCGTAAATATGTGTTGGTAGGTCCGGGTAGGTGGGGCTCAAGCGATCCCTGGCTGGGTATTCCTGTGAAATGGCCTATGATTTCGGCAGCAAGACTCATTGTTGAATCAGGTTTGGACAAATATCGTGTGGATCCTTCGCAGGGCACTCACTTTTTCCACAACCTTACTTCGTTTCGGGTGGGTTATTTTACCATCAATCCTTACATCAAAGATGGGTATTATGATATCGCTTTTTTAAACAATGCTCAGGCTGTATTTGAAGACGACACCGTACGCGTAGTTCATTTTTCTAGCCCCATTGTCATTAAAATTGACGGCAAAAAAAGCCTGGGGATTCTGTATAAACCCGAAGCTGTTTAGGTGTATTACGTAGGTTTTTTTAAGTAATCAGTTTATTATTTTGGGAATATTTTCAGTTATTCCGAAAAGTTTATTTTCTGTGCATATTTACTAATACCTGTTATTCAGTCAGCTATAAGCATAAATTGGCCCGAAGATTTTTTTTTTATAATTTGTATCAGATTCAGAATAATGGTTACTTTTGTCGCACATAAGAATTACTAAAAATCATCAAACATAAGTACAAATTTTTAAATTTTTTTTACGATGAATGTAGATAAAATAATGAATGAGCTTGAAAAGAAAAATCCAGGAGAAGTGGAGTATTTGCAAGCCGTTAGAGAAGTTTTGGAATCAATTGAGGAAATTGTGAATGAAAATCCTCAAATCGAAGCCGCAGGAATTGTTGATCGTCTCATTGAGCCTGATCGCGTATTAACTTTTAAAGTTCCCTGGGTAGATGACAAAGGAATGGTTCACGTGAACAGAGGTTTCCGTGTTCAGTTCAACAATGCAATTGGTCCTTATAAAGGGGGATTACGTTTCCACCCTAGTGTTAACTTAAGCATTCTGAAGTTTTTGGGCTTTGAACAAATCTTCAAGAATAGTCTAACCACTCTGCCTATGGGCGGTGGCAAAGGTGGCTCTGATTTTGATGCCAAAGGCAAATCAGATGCTGAAATTATGCGTTTCTGTCAGTCGTTTATGTTAGAACTGTGGAACATTATCGGTCCAGAAACCGATGTTCCTGCAGGCGATATTGGCGTTGGTGGAAAAGAAATCGGATTTATGTTCGGTATGTACAAAAAACTCACCCACACACATGTTGGTGTTCTTACCGGAAAAGGTTTGAACTGGGGTGGTAGTTTAATTCGTCCTGAAGCTACAGGTTTTGGTTGTGTTTATTTTGCACACGAAATGCTGAAAACCAAAGGGCTTGATTTCAATGGTAAAACTGTTGCTATTTCAGGTTTCGGTAATGTGGCCTGGGGCGCAGCTACCAAAGTAACTGAATTGGGCGGTAAAGTAGTTACTATTTCCGGTCCTGATGGTTATATTTATGATGCTGATGGAATTTCTGGTGAAAAGATTGAATACATGCTCGAATTGCGCGCTTCTAATCAGGACATCGTGAAACCATATTCTTATGAGTTTCCTAATTCAAAATTTGTTCAGGGAAAACGTCCATGGGAAGTGAAATGCGATATCGCATTGCCATGTGCCACTCAGAACGAATTGAATAAAGAAGATGCTATGACTTTGATCAACAATGGCTGTGTTGCTGTTGCCGAAGGTGCTAACATGCCTTCCACACCAGAAGCAGTTGAATTGTTTCTCGAACATAAAATATTATTTGCACCGGGCAAAGCTTCAAACGCAGGTGGTGTTGCTACCTCAGGTTTGGAAATGAGCCAAAACTCAATGAAACTGAGTTGGGGCAAAGAAGAAGTTGATAAAAGATTGCACGAGATTATGAAAAATATTCATGAAGCTTGTGTTAAACAAGGTAAAGATAGCACCGGTTTTGTAAACTACGTAAAAGGTGCTAACGTAGCCGGTTTCCTAAAGGTTGCTCAGGCAATGCTTGATCAGGGAATTATATAATTTTTGTTAATGGTTATATTGGAAAAAGGGCTGAGAAATCAGTCCTTTTTTTTATGCAAACTAATTTTTACCTGTCATAACTTTGACTTGCCGGCAGGTGGGCAAGTTTTAGAAATCACAAATAACAAAAAAACAAATCACAAATAAATTCCAAAATATTAAAAATCAATTTTCAAAACCGTTTGATAATTTAGAAATTTTGAAATTGGAATTTAACTTGCCTGACGGCAGTCAGGTTTGTGATTTGTTATTTGAAAATTGTTATTTAAAAAAGTCTTTATCCCCAAACCAGCCATTAATTAGCTGAAAAACCAAATAAGACAACAACAAAATTACAAAAGACTACTTCCTTTTTTAAATGTACCCCATAAAAGTGTAAACCACATAGCCCAACACCTCATGTAGATACTCATCCCAACGCGAAAGTGCTTCGGTATTGGGGATGAGATAATAGCCTAAATCGGTGCGTCGGTGGCCCACCATTTTTGAGGTGGGATAAATGGTAGTACAAAGGCCTTCGTTGGTGAAACAGGCTTTTGCACGTTTCATGTGTAGGGCAGAAGTAATCAGCAGAAAGTTCTTCCTTTCAAATTGCTGATTGATTATTTTGGTGCAATTCACCGCATTTTCGTGAGTGTTTTTCGATGTAGAATCCACTAGTATATCGCCTTGCGGAATTCCTAGTTGTATCATATAATCCTGCAGCAAAGTAGCTTCACGGGTTTCTTTAAATACCAGACTGCCAGGTCCGCCGCAGAGTATAATCTTTTTGATGGTTCCTTTTTTATATAAATCCAGGGCTTGCAGAAAACGGTCGGTGTTTTCGCGAAAAATCAATCGGTCGTAGTCGTGGTCTTTGGTAACCATGCCGCCACCCAACACAATACCTGCTTCAAATTTCTGATTTGTTGGGGCAAAAGTGTAGGTTTCTTCCCACATGCGTACGAATTCGTCGATGATGGCCGAATTCGAAAAGAACATAAACATCACAAAAGCAGCTATTAAAAACTTTCGTGCTCGCTTAGGTTTTTTCAATAACAGACCTGCAAGAAAAAGAGTTAGTATCCACGTGATCGGACAAAACAGAAAATATATTATTTTGGAGAAAAAGAAAAACATTCTGCAAAGAAACTACTTTTTTTGAAATCTAAACCTATTCTACACATGATAAAGATACTATTTAGCCATTGAGATTTAATTGTATTTTAACGTATAGATAATTTGCTGACAGCTACACATCTCAATCTGCCATTTGGTTTTTATATATAGGACTATAACCACAGTCTGTTATTTGGTAGATTATTTTTGTTAAACCATTAAGCATTAACATAAGTAAAAAATTATTGCAGGAATCTATTGTTTTACTATTTTTGAAATGTAAAAACTGTAATACCCCCCTTTATTATGGAAGAAAACATTAATAAAAACGGTAAAAAGCAACCTACAAAAAAATTAATCATTAATAGAAAAAAGCCACCTCCAATAGAAATATTGTTGGAGTATGAGCATCTTTTTGTCACAATACAAAGCTGGAACACCTATGTGGATATCATGTTTTTAGATGGCGAAAATATTGTAGAACTGGAATATACAATGACAATGAAAGCTATTTTACTTCTTTTATGCCCTATCACATTTATCAGAGCACACAATAGGTGCATCATGAATCAGGATTATGCTTTGTACTATAAAACTAACGATATGGAAGGCTATGACGTAAAAATGCGGTATGGCGAAGATGTTAAAGTTGCCAAGCGTAGGAGGGATTATTTCAGGAAAAATGTGAAAATAGATTTCATCAGACAGACAAAAAAGTGAGCTGAAAACATGCCGTTCTCACATTTTTTAAAAAGTCTATTTCCTAATTTTATAATTTTGGAATCAAAAAGCGAATAATATAAGTAAAATCACAAATTATAAACTAATACCAGAAAAAAATGGCAGCAAAAGTATTTATGGCAATTATGGGATGCAACAGGGGCGAACACCAGAAAATAATTAATCTGGGTGGCGCTCTTTTAACGAACTTGTATGACGAATATGACGACAAGTTTACTACACCAAAAATAGCAAAAGTGCCTTTCAAGGCGCAATATGATATATTGGTGGCAGCAAATGCGAAGGCGATATTAACCGGCGCCAAGCTTGATATAACCGACCGCGACAACCAGTCGGATATATTTTACGATATGTTGAACGATGATATGAAGCCTTATGTAAACGGACTATACAAAGGTAACAAGACTGATTTGGAAAAATCAGGGTTTCCCGTTTCAAAGGAACCCTCTCCTCATGTTGCATTGGATGCACTTTCAGTTAAAAAGGCTGTAAAGGGCAAAGAAACCAACACTGTGAAGTTTTATCTTAATAAACTGGTTTGGCCTAAGGACCAATTGCCGGAAAGTTTGATATTCTTTGTTTATGTGACAGATGATCCGGACAAAACGGATAGTTTGAAGTTGGTTTGCAAAACCACAAATTCGCACAAACTGATTGCGCCAAATGATACAGTGGGTAAATATCTTTATTATTATATCACAGCTCAAAACGCAGCCGGAGAATCACCGTTATCAGAACGTGTCCGGTTTATGCAGACCTGATAATTTAAGCCCCGAAAGGATGATTATCTAAAAAGAACAAAAAACTTACTTCAATCTATAAGATTTAAAAACTGGCGTTACAAATTAAAATTGTAACGCCTGTTTTGTTTTTTGAAATGATGGAAAAGCTGCCAGATACATGAGAAGCAGCGAAAGATACATGGGAAGCAGCGAAAGATACATGGGAAGCAGCGAAAGATACATGAGAAGCGACGGAAGATACATGTGTAGCCGCGAAAGATACATGAGAAGCGACGGAAGATACATGTAAAGCAGCGAAAGATACATGTAAAGCAGCGAAAGATACATGTGAAGCGACGGAAGATACATGTGAAGCAGCGAAAGATACATGAGAAGCGACGAAAGATACATGGGAAGCGCCGGAAGATACATGGGAAGCAGCGAAAGATACATGGGAAGCAGCGAAAGATATATGGGAAGCAGCGAAAGATACATGGGAAGCAGCGAAAGATACATGGGTAGCATCGAAAGATACATGGGTAGCGACGCTACGTACATAAGAAACGGCGCCATTTTGCCTTATTTTTTATGAATGCTTACGTCTAAAAACGTCATGTTTCCATCTTTTGGATTATAGAATTATAACCATATCAAATGGTTAGGATGGGTAGGGGAAAGGGGGGAGTTGGAAAATGGGATGCTATTTCACAACACAAACCTTCACCACCCTGATTTCTTTTGCTGCACCCACTTTTACAAAATACATGCCTGCTTTCAAACTTCCTTCAGGCACAATAAACTCCTGACTGTTTATATTGTTTCTTATAAAAACCACCTCTCCCAATGTGTTTATAATTTCCAAATAATCAATAGGTGCGGAGGATTTGATATGGAGGGTGGATGGGGTGGGGTTGGGGAAGATTTGGAGATTGTTGTTATTAATGGTTTCAGTTTTAATTCCTGTCCAGGTTTCATTATAAATAGAATCTTTGCTGACACAGACATCGTCTATATAGTAATATGAGCTTGAGCCACCAAATGAGGGGCCACCAAATATAATTGTATCTGTATTATTGTCATCAAAGAAACTACCAATAATAATATAGGTGTAAACAGAATCAGCAATAAATGAACCTGAAATTTTAAACCAATTTACTGTATCTGTTAAAATAATATTGGTAAATACAGTCGCTTGATTATTTATGGATGGTAAATGGGTTGCATCGTAAGAGTGGTTGGAAAAACGCAATCCCATTTTATTTGAACCAATAATTTGCCATTCTGGAAGATAACCTGCGCAATTAACATAAAATGACATGTAGTATTTTTGTCCAATTTCAAGTGGTGTTTTTAGTTGTGAACCAATAAATTCCCGATAGTTTGGCCAATCTGGACCGAATTGCCATTCATAAGGGATTAATCCCATCATAGCACTACCTGTATGAGGAATTTGGTATCCAGTTATTAAGTTGGGTGGAATAAAGCCCAAAGGTGAACATATGCAATAGTAATCAGGAGTCTTTCCAAAATTCATCCAATGTTGGCAAGCATTTATTTGTTCATGTCCTTGTGGACAAAAAACAGTATCCTCAAAGCTTGGATTAAGTACCAAATTTTGCGCTTTAATTAAAGAAATAGAGCTATTTATTAAAAAAGCAACAATAATAATTTGTAAAATCGTTTTCATAAAGATACCATTTAATTTTAATTAAGATTCATCTAAATTATTTGAGGCATTCCTTTCGTCATCCCCCTAAGTTTAACCACCACAAAACTATAAAATTCCTTCCAAAATAGCTATGTTTATTTTAGAAAACAGCTAAAGATTTTTTTCTATATCATTTTCCCCACCCACTTTCTACATAATAACCCCTCCATTTCACCAATTTTTTCTACCTTTGCATCAGGTTTTATGTTGCCTGGGTTTATTCTTTTCAGCAATACTATAAATCAGCATAACAAAGCATTAGTTTTACAAATTATCATACAAACACCGAATTAATTATGCCGGCCGACAAACAGCTTCTTATTATCCAAACTGCCTCTATAGGCGATGTGATTTTAGCTACGCCTTTGATTGAGAGTTTTGCTATGGCAGATGAGGATTGGAAGATAGATGTTTTGGTTCGCAAGGGCTACGAAGGTTTGTTTGAAGGGCATCCACACATTCGTTATCAGTGGGTTTGGGATAAATCCAATAAAAAATACAAGCGACTGAGAGAATTGCTGAAAGGCATACAGTTTATGCGATATGATGTGGTAATCAATCTGCAACGATTTGCCTCCACAGGCTATCTTACGGCTTTTTCGCATGCAGAACAAAAAATCGGCTTCGCCAAAAATCCTTTCTCGTTTTTGTTTACCAAAAAAATCCCGCATCTGATAGGCAAAGAAACCTTTGTGCATGAGGTTGACCGCAATTTGTCGCTCTTACATGGCTTGGTTTCGCCCCAACGAAAGGTGAAATTATATCCTTCTGCCAACGATTTTGAAGCCGTAGCCCATCTTAAAACAGGAAAATATATTTGCATAGCACCTGCTTCTCTATGGGAAACCAAACGATTGCCTGCAGAGCAATGGATAGAGTTGATAAACTCTTTGCCCGAGGATATTTCGGTTTATCTGATAGGGGCCAAAACAGATGTAGATTTATGTAACAAAATACTCGAAAACGTCGTAAAAAACCCTGGTTTGA
>CAYYQJ010000134.1:0-3373 GCA_964473775.1 uncultured Bacteroidales bacterium
AAAAAAGAAAAGGGATTAGATATACAGGTTGCACAGGCATATCACTGTAAATAAGACTATTGCCAATTGAAACATTCAATCCCTTCCAAGGCCAAAAAGTCAGCATATTTGCTGCTATATATTTCGGTTGATAAATTCCTCTCAATAATCCCGGTTTCGAAAAATATGAGGAACTACTATCAATTACTTCAGAAACAAGCCAACCATGAAAATAATCTAATGAAAGCCATTTAAAAGGTTGGGCGTGTAAAGTCAACATTGGGAAAGAAGGTGTTTGATCCGAAAATATAATTGACCCAAAATTATTATCACCCCATTGTAAATGATCTTTTACCAAACCAACACGTCCCCATTTCCAACTAAAATAAATTCCACCTCGCATTTCGCTATAATCTCCACCCAACCGACCTCCTTCATTAAATTTATAGTTTCCACCCATGCCTGAAACCAAAAATCCAGGTTTAACAAGAATTACCCGTTGAAAGAAATGATCAGTTAAATTGGCATAAGCAGAAATTACACCCTTATGAAAAAGTATTTCTGCTCCACCCCCTGATTGATAATAAGGTCTGACTTTAGTAGAAAAAATATAATTTATATTCAACAATGGCCGAATCACTATACTAGAATTATTTCCAAAATAAAAAAACTCAGGTGGCAACCATTTCCATTTAGGCGTTTCTTTCCAAGTCTTTAAACTATTTTTTTCTGTATATGCTAAAATATACTCTTCTAAAACAATTCTTTGTTTTTTCGTCAAATTATCCTTTAGGCTATCAGTAATTGCTAAATAAGCAATAATCTCCTTACGTGAATAAGGCCTTATACAACTATTTAGCAAAAACAGTTTCTCATTCGCAAGTTCATCAATAAAATTATAAAGATTAATATCCGATACGTGTATTGGAATATCTTGAGAATAGCCTTTATAAGAAAAAAAAATGTTTGTCAAAAAAACAAACAAAAAAACAATAGCACATTTTATCATCTTAATCGTCAATAATTTAAAATAAATTCTAGTCCACAGAATATTCTCCATAAAATGATTACTCGCTTCTTGCTCTTCTAACAACAATATTCCACACAGCTTTCCAAAAATAAATAAAATCAGTTCTCAATGGAGCCTTTTCATATCTATCTAAATATATGGACTCTGAGTCCACAATTTCATCTAAAGTCTTAGGCATATCAACATAAAATGGAGGTATTAATCCCGGTTTATATTTTATCCTCTTTTTCTGAACCTCCAACGGATACAAACTAAAATAGTGACGGCTTAGCGGTCTAACACCAACAATCTTTATGTCTCCTTTTAGCAAATTTAATATCATAGGCAATTCGTCAATCCAAGTCTTTCTCATAAACCTTCCAAAGGTTGTAACTCTAAAATCATTACTAAATTTCCCACCTTCAGAAAGTTGATTTTTCCTATAAATAAAATCCTGCAAAAATTCGCTATATGGATGCATAGTCCGCATTTTAAAAACTGAAATCAATATACCCCCTTTTCCAATTCGTCGTAATTTAATTAGTGGAGAATAGGTTACATCAAAAGAAAGTAAAGGCCGGTCTTTTTTATTTAACACAAGCCAAGTTACACCCTTAGATTCTATCTCTTCAACATATTCAAATCCACAACTATAAAGTCTTCCTAATGTTTCTGCGTAAGAAATCCTTCGACTATTGTATTTCCAAAACCAAAAATATAATTTGCGAAAAAAAGGCAACCTAGGCCAAACTCGATGTACTAAAAATTCCATCCAAACTTGAAAAGGTCTAACGAAAACTGGGAATCTTTTACTCTGACGTTTTGACCTTTGCTCTAAAGTTTCTACACAAATAATCAACTTCCCCCCCTTCTTCAATTTAATATTAATGATCTCCAAAAACTTATTAATATAGGCAATATAATTTATAGAATACGTATTAACAACTAAATCCAATGAATTATTTTTATACGATAAAAACAAATACCTATTAATTGTGTTTACAAAAACACTAAATTTACAATCTTCGATAGAATATTTACTAATCAACTTACGAATATCCTTATTCTGTATAGCATTAACAGGAATCATATCTTTCAGAAAATCTGCCTCCTGCCTTCCAGACCTAGGTGATACTATTTCCTCACTAGATATTTCATCTTGAAAAGAATTTCGAATTAAAACAAAATGTTTCAATTCAAATCGCTCACCAACAAATTTTGCATACCTATATGAAAACCGAATCGAAATTAGAATAACTTCGAAAAAAAAGATAGAAACAAAACTTACAATTAAATATTGCCATCGGTAAAAATCTAAATCATAAAGCAAAACAACACATAACAAAATAATCGTAGACAAAACCCAAGTATAAAGATATTTGTTTAGAATTTTGTAGAAACCATATCTTTTTTTAAGTTCAAATTTATCAAACACGATTGAAAAAAACAAAATAAGAAAAACATAGCTGCCAAATAAAATATTAAAGTCAGCTAATTTCTCCATTTTATTGTGATATTTTATCAAACTCAATAACGTAAGGCATACAAACATAGACCCTACATCAAAGCCAATATTAAATAAAATTCGTTTAGTAAACTTCCTAATTAATTTCATTTTTTTATAAAAGAAAAAGTAAAGTTAATAAAAAATATCAATTCCTATTCTTGAAACTACAAAAAAAATATTTCGGGCTAAAAAAACAAAGCCAGTAATATTATAATCATACCGCTAAAAATAAATAGCAAAACCACAAAATCAATGAGTCTACACAAGCGGACAAAGTAGGAATAAAAATTCAAACCTGCGAATATTTCGCTACAAGTGGTAAGAAATTTGTACAAAACGAGACTAAAAAAAATAAAACTTTCATGCCCTCTTCATATTTTGCAACAATATCACTTTTTTTATAACATTCTTTAATTGTTGCAATACAAACTCCTTTATCCATAAAAAAAAATTACTTGTCCACCTTTGAGGATGCAATGTTAACATAACTTTATAAGGAAAGGTTCCTGTCTCCATCGCCTTAATAATATCTTCAATTGATTTATAAATAGGCCAATTTGTTTGACACCCTACAACAACTTTATCTCTAATACTAACTTTAAATCCATCAAATCTTCTACCAGTATCAGTCAAATAAAAAATTTTATTAAAATCTAAATCAAGATATGGTTCACCAATAATGCCTAATTCCCAATAATCATAATACTCCCAAAGAGTCCTATTATCAAACTTAGACAGCGGACTTCCATGCATACAAATAGTTTCAATAGGAACTATTTTTCTAAATTTCGCCAAACTATTGCAAAATTCTGTATAGGCCCCATTTATATCACCCTTACAAATATCCATTGTTTCATAATGATACCCTATTTCATGTC
>CAYYQJ010000134.1:3383-7206 GCA_964473775.1 uncultured Bacteroidales bacterium
GTCCTTGAGAAAATAACTCTCTTATAATTTTCTCATCAAAGCTTTTCTTTGCATCCCTAAAATAATAACTCCCTGTAATACCCTTTAAATTTTGAATTCTCCCAAATCTAAGTGAATTTTTTGGAAGTTTATCCACATCATGCCTCAGAATAACTATTTTATTTTGTGGGTTCTTAAGATATGTGGCAAACGTCTGAAATGAATAACCAGCATTTACGAAACACTCCAAAAGTTCATTATATTTTTTAATCGTAAAATCCATTTTATCTTTATAAAAAAGAGTTCCGGACAAAATGCGCTTGGCATCTTATCCGGAACTCTTACATTTTAAACATATTTGTCACCCGAAATTATTCGGATTTAGAAAACTATTGTTTCATAATTCTGAAACTTTGCATCTGGTCATTAACGATTGCATTAAGCATATATACACCTTTTGGTAAATCGGATGCATTAATGTTCAAAGTGCTGTAGCCAGTTGTAATGCTTTCGTTTCCACTCAACACAACTTTTCCGGTTAAATCATAAATATTCCAGGTTACTTTAGCTCCCTGTTCGGTAAACAGATCAATATTAATCCTATCAACAAATGGATTAGGATAAACAGTTGTTCCGTCTGTAGTACTTACATCAGCTTTTGCAGTAACGCCAGCTCTGAAAATTCCTTCGTTACAAATTCCCCACTGAGCACCCAAATAATAAATTACTCTGCAATTGTAAGTTGCACCATTAGTTAAATTATTCAAGGTAGTATTGTTAGCTACTAAGCCATTAACACTTGTCCATGAAGAAGAACTTGACAATTTATATTGGAAAGAATAAGTAGGAGCAGGTGCCCATACATTTACAGGGGCCTCGTTCCAGGTTACTTTCAAGCTAGAAGCTGTTCTATTCGAAATTGTATAAACAACTTTACCGGTTGTTAAATTTCCAACAGGAGCAACTCCCCATAATGAACCGCCAATATAAACACAAAGTTGAACATTGTAAATAGCAGAAGTATCAGTATTTACCATTTTTCCTTGAAGTGTTAAAGGTGAAGAAATTCCAAAATTAGTCCATGCAGCTGAGCTTGCTTTCTTATATTGGAATGTATACGAACCAGCAAATGTAGATAAATTACCTTCACTATTATTCCAGCTTACTAAACTATTTGTTCCAATATCCTGAGTTTTTGTATAGTTAAAGGTATTAGTAGTAAATGTTGCTGTAGTACTAACAGAGAATTGATACTGTACACCAGTATTTGGGCCTGATTGATACTTCTTATAAGTAAACACCCTGCATTCATATTGTGTATTTTGAGTAAGATTCGATAACTTAACATTAGTAGCTGTACCAGATGAAGCACCAACCCAAACTACTGAACCCAAAGGACGGTATTGGAATGTAAATGATGTAGCAGGATCAAGAGTTCCGGCTATTAATGGTGCAGGATCCCAATCGATGCGACATGTATTGCCAATATCCTTTGTCTTAGTAATTGCAAGCGCATAACCCACTGGGAAGTTAATAGTTATTGCTTTGCTTACAGAACAAGTGCCATTAGTCAATGTTAATGTTGCATAGTAATTACCAGATAATGCCCCATTAGGAATAGCCAAATATATTTCGTTTGAAGTATATGCCCCAGCTGAATTTACAAAACCAGCAGCTAAAGCATTAGCATTGAAAACTAGATTATAGCTATTTGGAAATCCAGTGCTTGAATTAACGGTTATATGGTCAACAAGAGCAGCACCAACATTTTCATAAAGAGTAGGATTGTTAATAGTAGCAGTTATTCCTGTAGTTGAATAGAGAACATCAGTACGTGTTGTACTAGCACATCCATTTTGAGATTCAACAAAATAACTAAATGATCCAGCACCAGGACTATAGCTTGTGCCAGTATATACTAAGTTATTATTAACATCATACCAGTTAGCTATACAACCTGAAGGAACACTAACATTTACCGTACCAACAGTTCCATTACAAGAATAATAATCCCCTAAACTAATAGGTGCTGCAGGAGGTACATCAATGGTTAAATGAAGAATATGAGTTACACATCCAACAACTGCTGTTTGATTACCACTTGTTGTATAAGTAGTACCATTTACAGCCCAGACATAATTATTACATGCAACAGCTGTTTCTTCAACAGTAGTGTTTGGAGTAATAGTTAGGTGAAGAGTATGAGTTACACATCCTACAACGGCAGTTTTATCACCACTTGTATTATAAGTCAACCCATTTACTGGCCAAGTATAAGAATCACAAGCTACGGCTGTTTCATCAAAAGTGCTGCTAGGAGTAATGGTTAAATGAAGTACATTAGTTACGCATCCGACAACTTTTGTATAATCCCCACTTTGAGTATAAACCATGCCGGTTAATGGCCATGTATAACTATCACAAACACTTACAGTGTCTCTAATAGTACTGATTGGAGTAATCGTTAGGTGAAGAAGATAAGTAACGCAGTTTGCAACAAAAGTGTAATCGCCACTTTGTGTCAAAACTTGACCACCATACCAATTATAGCTACCACAAGCACTCTTGGTTGATTCCTGTGTACTAGTTGGAGTAATTGTTAAGTTTAACGTATATGTTATACAGTTTTCAACTATAGTATAAACGCCTGATTGAGTCCAGGTGTGACCATGCCAGGTATAAGAACCACATGCACTAACATTTCCTAAGGAAGCAGCATAGCTTCTGGTAATAGTTAAGTTCAGAGTATGTGTAACACATCCAATAACAACAGTTTTAATACCACTTGTTGTATAAGTTATTCCATTAACTGCCCATGTATAATTATCACATGCACTAATAGTTTCCACAGGTACTGAACTACTTGGAGTAATCGTTAAATGCAGCACATAAGTTACACAGTTCTGTACATAAGAATATGTTCCACTTTGTGTATAATTTGTATTATGCCAATTATAACTATCACATGCACTAGCTGTTTGCTCAACAGTACTGCTTGGAACAATTGTTAAAGTAAGAACATAAGTTCCACAGTTCTGAACTACAGTATAGATGCCACTTTGAGTATAAGTTGTACCTTTCCAAGTATAAGAATCACATGCAGTAACTGATAAAGGATAATTAGCAATTCTATTAATGGTTAATTGAAGAACATGAGTAATACATCCAACTACTGCAGTTTTATTACCACTTATAGTATAAGTCTGACCGTTTACTGGCCATGTATAACTATCGCATGCAGTTACTGCCTCAGTAACTGTACCTGTAACTGTGATGGTCAGGTGTAAAATATGAGTTACGCATCCAATTACTTTGGTATAGTCACCGCTTTGAGTATAAGTCAAACCACTAATTTGCCAAGTATAAGTATCACATACAGAAACCGTAGATTCTATAGTAGAGCTCGGAGTGATTGTTAAGTGCAATACGTAAGTTCCACAATTTGAAACATGGGTATAATCACCACTAGTTGTATAAGTGTGACCATTCCATGTATAATTATCACATGCTGTAGCAGTTTCATCAACTATACTGCTTGGAGTAATCGTTAAATGCAAAACGTGAGTTACACAATTTAATACATAAGAATAATTACCGCTAACACTATAAACCTGACCATTCCAGGTATAGTTATCACATGAACTAGCTGATTCTTCAACAGTGCTGCTTGGTGTGATGATTAAATGTAATACGTGAGTTACACAACCTTCAACATGAGAATAATCTCCTGTTGTTGTGTAAGCTTGACCATGCCAGGTATAAGTATCACATGCACTTGCTGTTTCTTCAACTGTGCTGCTTGGGGTAATGGTTAAATGTAAAATATGAGTTACACAACCTTCTG
>CAYYQJ010000135.1:0-4092 GCA_964473775.1 uncultured Bacteroidales bacterium
GATAGCTTCAGGTGACTGGAGTTCAGACGTGTGCTCTTCCGATCTTATTTTTAAGTTTTGTAATTATATCAAGCATTGCATCTGGAATTACAATAACCTGAGTCCGCTTATTTTTACTGGTTTTTCCCGACATCCAAATTCTTTGGTTTACTAAATCAATATTTTCAACCTTTAACCTAACTATCTCCTGTGGCCTTAAAAAACAATAAAATATCAATAACGAAATGCAGAATAATTGTGGATTTTCAATTGCCATGTTTATTTTGATCGTTTGTAGTTCCAAAGGTGTAAGCACAGTTATTTCGCTTTCTTCCTGTTCTAGTTTTTGTATATTGTTGAAAGGATTAAAATCAATATAACCTCTGTTTTGTAACCAGGTAAATATTGATTTGATATGTACCCTGTAATTATTGTAAGTTCTGTTATTTACTTTATGCGAATTCTTTAACCAATCCATAAAATTCAATGCATTTTCATGACTGAATTCATAAACCTTAAATGTAGTTTGTTTTTTTTCTTTCAGGTATTTGTTAAAAGTCCTAACGTAATTTCTGTAGGTATAAAACGAACGTTGTCTTAATGTATTCTCAATGGTCTCCAGATATAATTTACATCCTTCTGTAAGCAAAATTTTAGCGTTACTCTGATCAAAGGGATTATTCCCTTCTCTGAGCCATTTATTTATTTTTTTAATCTCAATAGAAGCTACTTCATGCCTTGCGGTACGGGTAAGAAGTCGCATTGAAATTAATTTTTTAAAGCGAACAAAATCTTTTGTTTCAGGATGCTTAAAAGAGTAATAAACAAACCATTGTTTTGTTAAATCACCTTTATTATCATTGAGTTTAGCGAGTTTGAAATTCATGGATGAATGTTTCATACTTCGCCCAGGCTTTGTCATAATCTTGTCATAAAACAGGCTTTTTAAAAGTTTAAAGCCATGATTAATAGCGTTTTATATAAAATTAGTAGCGAGGACGAGAGTTGAACTCGTGACCTTCGGGTTATGAATCCGACGCTCTAACCGCCTGAGCTACCTCGCCATCAAAATGCAACAATTTTTGTTTGTTATTTTTAGAATTCAAAACCCTAAGCCAATGATTCCAAAATCTGTGATCCCGATTGGATTCGAACCAATGGCCCACAGCTTAGAAGGCTGTTGCTCTATCCACTGAGCTACGGGACCTTTTTTTGAATTTCAATCTTAGTCGGGGTAGTAGGATTCGAACCTACGACCCCCTGGTCCCAAACCAGGTGCGCTAACCGGACTGCGCTATACCCCGTAAGAATTGCTTTTGAAAAAATATTATTTTTTCAGCGGAGAGAGGGGGATTCGAACCCCCGGTACCAGTTGCCCAGTACGACAGTTTAGCAAACTGTTGGTTTCAGCCACTCACCCATCTCTCCAAGGTAAGCTGAATTAATTTATTTACAATATAAAACAAAGAACGGCTTACTATTTTCCCACACGTTTTTAAATGGGAGTGCAAAAGTATAGAAAAGTTTTTTAGCTACAAAGCTTTTTTTTACTTTCCTTTCAAAAAAATAAAATAATTCTCTCTAATTGGTATGTCCGGGATACACTTTTAATGCTTCCTCGAGGCATTTCATTGCCATTTTTAAATCATCAACTTTAAGCACATAGCTAATTCTAACCTCGTCTTTTCCCAACCCAAGTGTGGAGTAAAATCCGGTTGCAGGAGCAAGCATTACTGTTTGCATATTATATTCAAAATCTTCGAGCAACCACTGACAAAATTTGTCAGAATCGTCAATTGGCAATCGGGCAACTGCATAAAATGCTCCTTTTGGCTTCGGACAAAAACATCCCGGAATTTTATTGATGGCTTCAACCACGATATTCCGCCTTGCAATATACTCCGACATTACGTTGTCGAAATAAGATTGTGGAGTATCGATTGCAGCTTCAGATAATACCTGACCAAAGGTTGGTGGACTTAAACGCGCCTGAGCAAATTTCATAACGGTATCATAAATTTCCTTGTTGCGCGTAATCAGTGTTCCAACTCTGGCTCCGCAGGCACTATATCGTTTGGATACCGAATCGAGCAGTATTACATTATTATCAATACCTCTCAAATTCATAACCGAAAAGTGCTCTTCGCCATCATAACAAAACTCTCTGTAAACTTCATCAGAAAACAAATACAAATCGTATTTAAAAACCAGACTGCAAAGCTCTTCTAACTCGGCTTTGGAATATAAATAACCCGTAGGATTGTTAGGATTACAAATCATGATAGCTTTGGTTCGTGGGGTAATAAGCTTTTCGAATTCAGCAATAGGAGGTAATGCAAAACCGTTTTCAATATTTGATTTAACAGGCTTAACAATAATTCCTGCAGTAATGGCAAAACCATTATAGTTAGCATAAAAAGGTTCAGGAATGATAGCCTCATCGCCCGGATCAAGACAAGTCATAAATGCAAACAAAATACCTTCCGAACCTCCATTAGTTACAATGATTTGATTTTCGTTGATATCGATATCACATTTTTTATAGTATTCTACAAGTTTTTTTCTGTAGGAAATCATTCCTGCAGAATGGCTGTATTCAACCACTTTGATGTTGGTATTTTTCAATGCATCCATCGCACCCACAGGTGTTTCGATATCGGGTTGTCCGATATTTAAATGATACACTTTACGACCTTTGCTTTTAGCAACTTCTGAATAAGGGACTAGTTTTCTGATAGGTGATGCAGGCATTAAATAGCCTTTGGTTGAAATTTTTGGCATGATTACAATCTTTAATGAATAAAAAAAAACCGGTAATAAAATTACCGGTGCAAATTTTTAACTTTTTTTCGAATTACAGACGAAAATTCCTATATTTATTTTGCGGTGACTGTTCCTTTGATGGTTATCACCACTGAAGCATTGGTTGCATTTGAAATAACAGTGATGGTTTTGCTGAATGTGCCAATATTATTGGTATTATAACCTATATTAATAACGTCACTCTGGCCAGGGAGAATAGGTGCTTTACTCCAGGTTGGTGTTGTACAGCCACATGATTTTCTTACATCCGAAAGTATAAGGGGTTCGTTGCCTGTATTTTTGAATTTAAAAACACAATCGCCATTAGCACCTTGCACAATTGTTCCATAATCATGTTCAAGACTTTCGAAAGTAATTTCAGGACCGTCTGCTTTTTTAGTGGTTGATGTTTGTGATTTTGCTGCAAAAGCAAACAGCAAAAAGATTACTAAGACTAAGCTTGTTTTTTTCATCGGTTTAATTTGTTGAAATTTATATTTAGTTATTGATTAATTAGCGGTTGGAGTAAATCCGTTGTTGATTGTTTTTTCGGGCATAATTTCATTTGGTTTCTGAATGATGCTACCTTTTATGCTTAAAAGTATTGTGGCTTCTGTTGCATTAGACATTACAGTGATTTGTTTGCTGATGGTGCCAAGTCGTTTGGTGTCATAAGTTACCTGAATGCTGGATGTTTGTCCGGGAAGAATGGGATCTTTAGGCCATTTTGGCACAGTACATCCGCAGGAGGACCTTACATTTGATAATAAAATGGGTTCGTCCCCTTCATTTTTAAAGGTAAAACTACAATTGCCATCGGCTCCCTGATAGATTGTTCCATAATCGTAAACCAGAGATTCGAATTTAATAATCGGTCCTTTTGATTGTTGACCAAAGGAATAGATTGATAAGGAAAAGATTAAAAGAAAACTGCAGAAGAAAAACTTTTTCATAAAATGATTATTTTATACAATCAGCAAAATTACAAAGAATAAATATACTCAGGTGATTTCTTGTGATTTTTTTTATTTCCAAATTATGTGCCAAAGTTGGAATGAAGGATCATTTAGTAGTTCTTATTTTTCAAGAAGAATTAACTCCAATGATGATTTGATTTATGACTCTAAAATTCAGATATTTAATAATTATTCGTGCGATTTTACTTATTGAATCTTTGGTTATGACAGTTAAGTAGAGGATTCGGACGGTTAAGTAAAGGATTCGAACAGTGAAGTAGAGGATTCGAACAGTGAAGTAGAGGATTCGGACGGTTAAGTAAAGGATTCGAACAGTGAAGTAGAGGATTCGAAC
>CAYYQJ010000135.1:4192-7143 GCA_964473775.1 uncultured Bacteroidales bacterium
AGAGGATTCGAACAGTGAAGTAGAGGATTCGGACGGTTAAGTAAAGGATTCGAACGGTTAAGTAAAGGATTCGAACGGTGAAGTAAAAGCAGGGACTGTCGGCCTGTGGGATTTTACCTATATCCTTAATTTATAAAGCTTTTTATATTCCTGGTTGATTTTTTCTTTATAAAGGAAGTAAACCATATTGTCGTGTACCTTTATTTTTTCGACAAATACAAAAGCAGGGATGGAAACTGTTTGAATTATTTTGCCACTATTTAAATCTACCTGTCTTAACTCGGAGAATCCATTTTTGCGAAATAGAAAGTATATTTTGGCATCAGTTTCATCAACTAACAATTCGTTTCTAAAATTTCTATCCTGATGAAAATCAATTTTGCATTCGGAAATGGGTTGTGTTGAGGCAGAGAATTTTTCTATACGTGAATCAATAAAATTAAATAGTACTAAGGTATCTTTTAGACAAACCAATGGGGCATAAACCGGCTTAAGCATAATCAGTTGTTGAAATCTGATATCTTCTTCTTTGCCATCAAAATAAACGCCTTTTCGGTTTCGTTTTATATTGTCCTCGTCAACAACGGTTTTGAAACAATGGAGGGTGTCGGTTGTTTCTTCATAATTATAGTAATCAACTTCCTGATGGCTGGAAAATAACTGTTTCAGATAGTATTGTGTGCCCGATTGAGCAATGATAACATTGTTGATGGCATCGTAGTTTTCTATATTTATCGGATTGGAGATGGATAATTTATTTGACTCAGTATTAATTTCCCAGGCAGTGGTTTTGGTGTGAAGAAATACTTTTCCTGAAAAGTCTTTACAAATTTTCATAGGTTTAGAAACTTCAAGACGCGAAAGGGTATCTCCATCAGGAGTTATTAATAATAGTACCGGATTGAAAAAGCTCTGGTTTTCGTAAGCCAAAACCAACATTTTATCATTGTAAAACTCATAATCCATGATTTGATAATGTTTATCGGGCATCACCTGAACCGGTTGGTTGGTGGAGATTTCAACAGCTTTTAAATCATAAGATTTACTATTCAGAAAAACATTTAAATTGTTTTGATTGTTGGTTATCAATACATCTTTGGTTTGATATGACATGTTGCGGAACTGCAAATGACATGGTAATGCATTAACAGAAAGAGAAAAATATCCATCGCGATTGGTGATTGTTTTGCTGGTTTGGTCGGGCAGTATTACTTCGACCTGCTCGATGGGTAATTTCGACAGAGAATCGAAAATGTAACCCTGAATTTTCATACTCTGCGATAATCCCATCATGGGAACCAAGCAAATGATGAATGCGAATATGGATATTTTTCTCTTCATGGCTTTATTAATTAAATTTTCAGGTCATAGGAATTTGAATAATTCTGTATTTATTGGCAGTTATTCCAGGATCTTATCTATTGAAAAAACTTTTTGTTTCGATAACAATACAACCTCCGGTGAAATCGCCATATTGAGCGGGAACACCACCGGTGTAAACAGCCATAGTGCCGATGGCGCCAGATGGGATATTGGCCTTTCCATCGATTGATTTTACGCCATCAACAATATAAACGAAATTGTTGTTTCGTGCTCCTCTGAAATAAATCTCGTCGCGTTCGGTGACATAGATTTCGGAAGATAACTTACTGAGAACAGAAGTAAGATCTTTGTTGCCTGCCATTCCCTGAATATCGCCACTTCTTACAAAAGTGAGGGGAATAACTCTTATTAAAGGATCGCGTTGTTCGATAATATTGACGATTTTGCCATCTAGCATAAATCCTTCGTTAGAAATATAAAGGTCGTCCATTTTGGTCATATTGCCAGGATTAACCTCTACCTCTTTAATAGTATCTGATTTATATCCAATATAAGATATAATCAGGGTGTATTTACCGGACGCCAGAGATTTAATGGAATAATCGCCATTGATATCGGTAACAGTGCCTGTGGTTAAAATTCCGTTCTTTACAATGATGTAAGCTCCGGGAAGTGATTCTTTTGATTTGTCGTCGTATAAACGACCTCTGATTTCACCCGTGTTTTGGGCAAACAAACCGGCAGCAAATAATAGCATTACTGCGGCAAGTGTAATTAACTTTTTCATAGTTTTTGTGTTTTTTTTAAATTTATAATGTTTTTTGGTTACGAGGATAAAATTACAACAGGCAGAAAGTGAATACCAGCCAAATCAGTTAACGGTATGGATTTTCAAGTTAAAGGAGGTTTATACTAAGTTAACGGTGAATTTGGGTTAATGGAATGGAGAAAAATATCGCCTGATGATTATAAAAAAATACAGAAATTGATTCGCATAAAATGAAAATGGTTACCTTTGACTAAAATTAAACAATATGCAGACATCTTCCGTGCTAATAGGAATTCTTGGTGGTCAGGAAATCATATTAATTTTAATAATCATTCTCGTTTTATTCGGGGGAAAAAAGATTCCTGAATTGATGCGAGGACTGGGAAAAGGGGTGAACGAATATAAAAAAGCAAAAAACGAATTGCTTGAAGATATTGGTGATCCGGCAAAAAATGATACTCCTAAACAAAAGAATACTGAAACAAAAGAAGCGAACTAAAACTTCGGATGTATAACTTTCTTTTTCAAAAGATTTCTGAAAAATCAGAAGATCAAACTTTCTGGGATCATGCCGATGTTCTGAGAAAATATTTGATAAGAAGTATTCTTATTCTTTTAACGCTTTCAATCACTGCTTTTTTTTTCAAGGAATTCATTTTTGATACCATTGTTCTTGGTCCGAAACATCCTGATTTTATCAGTTATCGAGTATTAATAGCTGTTGGGAAGTATTTTAGTGTTGATTCTTTATCATTTAAAGAAATCCCTTTTAGTTTAATAAATATTGAACTAGGAGGGCAGTTTCGATGGCATAAGATCGGAAGAGCACACGTCTGAACTCCAGTCACCTGAAGCTATC
>CAYYQJ010000136.1:0-7095 GCA_964473775.1 uncultured Bacteroidales bacterium
ATGTTAAGGCTTTGCAGATGGATTCTACTTACTATCAGGCATGGAGCAACCGCGGAGTGGTTTATAACAACATTGGCAAACACGAGCTGGCCATACACGATTTTTCAAAGTGTTTGAAATACCGGCCCAGCGACATCGATGCTTTGCTTGGGCGAGCCAACTCATTGAGCGCCATCAATCGTTTTCAGGAGGCTTTGCCCGACTATAATAAATATCTGAAAATAAAACCCGACGATGCCAAGGGTTTTATGTGGCGCGGCATGGCTTATGCCAAACTTCAGAAAAACGATTCGGCTTATGCCGACCTGGATCACAGCCGACAGATGAACCCTAATAATTATGAGGTGATGTATTGGATAGGTTTGGTTTATTATCAGAAAAATGATTTTCCGAATGCTTTAGAAAATCTTTCGCAGGCTATAAAACTCGATGATACCAAAAGCGATATTTATTCGTGGCGGGGTTTGACTTATTATAAAATGAAGCGATTGGACGAATCTATTAAAGATTTTGATAAGGCCATAGCCATGAATCCGAAAGATGGGGCAGCTTTTGTAAACCGTTCGGTATCATACAATGATAAGGGTAACTATCAGCAGGCCTGGGACGATATCAACGCTGCCGGTAAGCTTGGTTTTCCGCTGGATAAGGCTTATTTTATGAAGCTGGAGGGGATTGTGATGAAGAGGAAGTGAACAAACAAATAACAAAAAACTATTCCCAATCATCCCAATAAACTTAATCAATCTCACCAAAATCACCTAAACCGATTTTTTCAATCTATTACGCAATAAATTTTTCATACTTTTCAATTTATATAAAATTTTACTTGCATTTAAGCATTAAAATGTTTTCCTTTGCCCTCACAAATCTCTCTTCATGTCCTCGTTTATTATTTTATGTGTACTTTTCTCTCTTTTGGCACTTTTTAGTGCCAATTCAGAAGATTTGCCCTGTGCTGAACCTCGCATCATAAAATACTACCCCATACAATACCGCCCTCTGGCTTATTGTAACCCTTTAGAACATTTCTTGATTTCTATACAATCTGCAACTTTAAACCTTAAAGCGGGCATTAAAGCTGCCGATGGATTTTAGCCGTTAAATCCATCGGCAAGGCATTATTCTTAAAGCCATTTACGGCAACAATTATTATCGTAAAGCTGTTGATAATAATTATTTACTCTTTACAGTATTTTTTTAATTTAAATCAAAAAAAATGAAAAAAAAACTCAAATTGTTGCTGATAATCTTAATTGTGATTATCAGCAAACAATCTAATCAAGCTTTGGCGCAGGTTACGCCTGAGCAATCTTTCTTTATTGGTACTACACAAAGCAGTAATCAAGAATTTTTTCTGACAAATCTTGGTAATAATGACTACAAATATGTGATTTACGATTATACCCTTTCTCAATTTAGTTTATATAATTTGAATCATACACCCTTTATCCTAAATATTCAAATCCCCTTTAATGTAGTAGATGAAAGTACTAATACGGCTTATAGACTTGGATATATTACGAGATCATTATTTGATTGTGATTCTTCGAACATTGAATATGCAATAATGCTTGATTCCCCACGACCAACATTACATCCTAATTTTGCCGTATATAGAACAAATGGAGAATTAATTTTTTCAGAGGATTCAGTAGGAACAATGTTTTGTGTTGGGTGCGGTTCAGGGAGTTATGAAATTCATCCAATTATGATGACACCAGCCGGAGCTAAATTATATCTTTTTAGTAATACAAGTGATGCCAGTTCCATTCAAATTCGTATTTATAATCTTTGCGGTAATTTGCCGGAAAATATTACCGAAATAAATCAAAATGATTTTTATGTAAAAGTTTTTCCAAATCCTACTTCAGGTCTAATTACTTTTAAAGTAATAGCACCAAATCATTCTGAAAAATATGAATTAACGATTTTTAATTCTGCCATGCAAACAATTAAAACAATCAAAATTATAGGAGAAGAAACTCAAATTAATATAAATAATGAATCATTGAATACTGGAATGTACTTTTATACTCTTCAAAATAAAAATAAAATATTTCAAACAGGAAAGTTTGTACTTTCTAAATAAACCAATTAAACAAATTTAAAAATGAAAAAAATAATTACAATAATAGGAATCATAGTTATAATGTTCCTGTTAAATTTAAAAGTAAATGGACAGGCAAGTTCTGTCAGCCATACCAATGTTTATTTGGATTGGTTAGGCTGGAATGCTGGTTACAATAGTCCTTTATATATCAGAAATGATTTAACCTCGCCACCTAACCATATAGAATTTTATACAAATCTAAGTAAGAAAATGACAATACTTGGTTCTAATGCATCAAACGATGGATTTGTAGGTATTGGTAAGAACTGGACTCCAGCGCATTTGTTAGATGTATGGGGTGGAGATATAAACACCGGTGATGCAAATTCCCCAGCATGTACTACAGCCTATATGATGGGGGATCTTCCAATTTTATGGCATAATGGTGTTACAACCCGTCTTTATGTAGGGATTGGTGCAGGTAATAGTTCGGCTTCTGGAGTAAATAATACTTGTATTGGATATAATACAGGAAATTCTTTAACAACAGGAGAGGATAATACTTTCACAGGAATGAATGCAGCTTTAAATTTAACTATAGGTTCATATAATACAGCAATAGGATTTGAGTCATTAAAAGTATCGACAAATGGCAATAATAATACGGCTACAGGCTATAAAACACTTACAAATAACACCACAGGAACATTTAATACTGCAAATGGAAGTTATGCCTTATTAAATAATTTAACTGGTTTAAGTAATACAGCAATTGGTGGGTTTGCTTTAATGCATAATACCTATGGTGGATTTTCATGGATGCAAACTCCTACAGGCCCAAGATATTCCAATACGGCTGTTGGATTTAGATCACCCGATGAAGTCGGGGTTCCAATCCCTAACGCTCTGGCCAACAGCCTACCAATTTCTAACAGTATTGCGGTCAATCGTCGTAATCTTTCTTACGTTCTGACGAGGTTCCAACCTCGTCATTTCTATCCAAAAAGGCTCTGCCTTTTACTAAATTCCGTGCTCCTTCGAGCGTAGTCGAGAAGCAAAAACTCAATTTACTCAATAAACCCAATAAACTTAATTAACCACCCCAAAATCACCTAAACCGATTTTTTCAATCAATTACGTATTCTATTTCCCATACTCTTCTATTTTTATAAAATTTTTCTTGGATTTAATCATCAAAATGTTTTCCTTTGCCCTCCCAAATCTATTTTCATGTCCTCGTTTATTATTTTATGTGTTCTTTTCTCTCTATTGGCTCTTTTTAGTGCCAACAGAGAAGTATTATGCAATACTGAACCCCGCATCATAAAATACTACCCCATACAATACCGCCAAATGGCTTATTGTAACCCATTAGAGCATTTCCGAAAAGCTGCGCAAGCAGCAATAATATAACCTTTACTTCAGCCAAGTTAGCAAAACTCATTTGCCATTATGGTGCAATGCCATAAAATAATCCATTATAAATTTTAATAACATTCACATGAAACAAAAATTTCGTATTTTTATCATGAGCATTATTTTGCTCATATCAATCAATAGCTTTGCTCAAATTACTTTTGAACATAGTTATTCTGTTCCACCTGGTAAAAATTTCTATTTTACGGATCTTGGAAATAATAACTATAAGTATTTTTACATAGATTACTATAATAGCAAATTTAGTTTGTACAATCTTGATCATACTCCTTTTATGTTAGATATTCCAACAGGAAAACCAATGGATTCAGGATTATATACAATAGCCTATATAACAAGTACACTTTTTGATTGCGATTCTACTACAATAGAATATGTTGAAACCACTACTTTTGGAGCAAAACCATTTTATATTTTTAGAACAGACGGTACTCAATTATTTAAAAAAGATTCTGTAACAGGTCCATTTGGTGGAGGTGCCTATGATGGTTCAATTATAATTCGTCCAATTTTTAATACACCTGTAGGAGCTAAACTCATACTTATGAATGGATCTACAAATATTTGGTCAATTTATACACTTTGTGGTGCTTTACCGGAATCAATAAAAGAAATTGATCAAGGTAATAATTATGTTCAAATTTACCCAAATCCTTCTTCTGGTGCAATTACATTTAAAATTAATGCTCCAAGTAATTTCGAAAAATTTGAACTTACAATTTATGACGCTTCATTGCAAAAAATAAAAACTGAAAATTGTGAAGGAGTAAAAATAATTAATATAGATAATAGCAACCTTAGTTCGGGTACTTATTTCTATTCTTTACAAACAAAAAACAAAATACTGCAAACAGGAAAATTTATTATTACAAAATGAAAAATGAAAATTTAAAAACAAAAAATGAAAAAAATGAAAAAATATTTAATAATTTGCTTAATTCTGGCTTTTATTACAGAATTAGGGAGCATTAAGACAAATGCTCAATCAACCTATTATGGAAACACTTATTCAACTGGTTATTTTTTGGGCTATAATAACTTTAATCAAAGTTTAGATTTCGGATTTGGAAACCCAACTTATACACCTTTTATGAGGTTAACACCTACTGGATTATTTGGAATTGGTCCATATTTTACTCCAGATAATCGTCTTGATGTCGATTCAGGCGATATTGATGTCAATCAACGTGCAAATTGCTATATGATTGGCGATCTTCCAGTACTACATTACAGGGGAGCAGTTACAAATACAGGCGCTCAGATTTCTAATGATAATATTTTTGTTGGAGTCGGTGCCGGAAGTAATAATGTAGTGAATTCCGGGCTTGATCAGGGTCTACGTAATACAATGGTTGGTTATAATGCCGGACATATTAATGTTATTGAAACTGATGAAACTTTTATAGGTTATCAAGCAGGATACAACACTCATTCTGGTCCTGGTAATACTTTCGTAGGTTCATCGGCAGGTTTTCTAAATAATACTGGAGTTGGAAATGTATTTATGGGTGTACGTGCTGGCTATAGTAATGAAAGAACTACAGGAGACGAAGGATCCTGGAATACAATAGTTGGCAATTTAGCAGGAGAATATACAACCACTGGGAAGTTCAATTGCTTTTATGGAAAGCATGCCGGTTGGGATAATCAAACGGGTAATGGGAATGTATATGTCGGAGATCATTGCGGCACTAATTCAATTTCTCATAATAATAATACATTTATTGGTCTAATTAGTGGTGAAAACAATACGGGTAATTTTAATACTTTCGGAGGTGTAAGTTCTGGTCATGATAATACCGGAAGTAGCAATATATTATTTGGTCGGGGTGTCGGAATTCAAAATCAAGGTGATACAAATGTGATAATTGGTGCATTTGCAGGAAGTAGCAATACAGGTTTTGCAAATTGTTTTATGGGTACTGCTTCAGGTTTTGGTAACACTGGCAATAATAATGTTTATATTGGTAATCATTCAAACATAGGCAATACTGGTTTTATTAATTCAATAGCTCTTGGTGCTAATACAAACGTAACACATAGTAATACTATGATTTTAGGTGATAATGATGTTAATGTAGGTATTGGTTTATCAGGAGATCCTTTATGGCCTCAAAACAAACTGGAAATTAATTATTCAGTACCCAATGATTATCAAGAGCCAAATCCAGGTTTCGGAACAGGCTTTAGCGGCTTACGTTTTCGTGACCTTACTGCAAATTCAAATCCATATTTAACTAATCCAGGAAAAGGTGTATTAGCTGTAGATGCAAGTGGTGATGTTATATATGTGCCTGACCATAATTGGAATTTATATTGTCCGGGCCCTCAATTAACATTAGGGCATGCAGGAATACAATTAAAAGGTCATAATTTTTACTTTCAAGGTAATTCAGATTCATCACAAAAGAATGATGTTGCAATTGGATATAATTGTGGCACAAATGTTTTTGGAAAATTAAGTGTTTTACAAGAAGGTTTTGCACAATGGGGAGCTTATAAAATTTATCTCGCAGGAGATTTTTGGTCATATACTACTGCATCTGGTACTAATACTTATTCAATTGGAGTTTTAGGCAAATCATATTCGCCAAATTGTAATAATATTGGTGTATGGGGTGCTTCAACTTCATATGCAGGTTCAATTCCGGCACCAACAACTAATCTTGCTGGATATTTTACAGGTGATGTATGGGGGAGTAGTACAATGACTACTATAGGTTTTGTCAATTTCAGTGATAGTTTATTGAAAAAAGATGTGGTTCCATTTACACATGGGTTGGATGTTATTAGACAAATGAATACTAAATCTTTTAAATATAATGGTCTTGCAGGTCTTGATTCTACAAAAACATTTCAAGGTGTTATAGCACAGCAATTAGTAAAATTTGCTCCCTATGCAATTGATACACTTCATGCACGACTTGATTCAACTGCTACTACAGGCACAGCATTATTAGGTATTAATAATGAATCCATTATCTATACTTCAGTAAATGCAATAAAAGAACTGGACTCCATAGTTAAAGGTATTGATCCAAAAGCAGGAAAGGATTACGATTTCCTCCTTTCAGGAAGCGATAGAAATCCAACATCATCAAGTGATATAGATAGTATAAAATACACCAGAGGCTATTTGCAACTAAACACAAGCAGCTTAACCCCTAAAGCAGTATTAGAAGTTCAAAACAAATCATCAATTGCTAATTTCAACAACACAGGTGCCGCTTTATTTTCAACCGATGCTACCAATTTCAGCTTTCCTATTGATACCAATAATTATGTTGATCCATTACTTGTAAATGTCAATTCTGAAGTAATAAATGTACCTGATGTTTATACTAATATTATAGGTATTAAATCAAGTGTTGTTTCTTCAGCTTCAAATGGTAATAATTTCGCATCTCATAATGCAATTTCAGGTAACAGTTACACTAATACAGGTGTATCTGCCTCTGCTCAGGATGGATATTTCAATTACGGACTTAATGCATACGCTGGAACAACAAATGAAACACCTATTGGATATGGGGTATATGCCAGATCTGGAAATGATGGTGCAGATATTAATGGCTGTGCATCTTCCATAAATTGTGGTGTATATG
>CAYYQJ010000137.1:0-7087 GCA_964473775.1 uncultured Bacteroidales bacterium
ATTGTTTTACCAATAGAGGTTTTAATAGTGGTTTTAATAGATGTTTTAATAGAGGTTTTAATAGAGGTTTTAATAGAGGTTAGTGTCAAGTGATAGGTTGTCAAATGTTTATATCTCTATTAAATTTTAGCTATTCAATAATAATAGTACAGTATTAAAAAAATACAGTTCACCCTATTTATTATGTTCTATCAATTGTTTCATCAATTAAGCTGTTCTACTTTCTTCTCTAAATTTCTTTCCTTTCCCCCATGCAAAAAAAATCCAGCGCCCTCATTTAAAATGAATCATTGCGGGCTTCTCTGTCTTTTTTTTGCATTCCGCTCCCCAACGCTTCTGTTGTTTTTTTTGTCACAATTTTTGCAATGCCCAACCCTAAGCAGCACATTGCTTTTTGGCTTTTTTTAATAAATTTATTGAATAGGATAGAAAGCCAAAAATCAAAGAGCTGTCCAACCCTCAGGAAGCAAAAAGAACCCTCCATAAATTCCGGTTGTGCCAAAAAAAACAACCCAAAGCTATTATACATAACACGAAATTATGCAACTGCTTATTTTCAGCGGTATAAATAAACTTGCGTTCAGCAGTCACATAATCTAATTATATATAATAGCCGCACGCCATTTCGCACAAAGATTCCCTACGCTATGTCCAGCGCTAAAAGGTCATAAAATATATTAACCCACCCAAGCGGCTCAAACGCCTGTTATCCCTTGCATATTGTTTTACAATCCCCACACAATTCGGTTTTCGGAAAACAAATCAGCAGATGCCAAACCCAAAAACAAAGCTGTAAGAAGCAAAAGGCCTTACCATCAAATATCCCTCCATCCGTCGGACAGGTATTAGCAGTTCATTCATTTCTCTCATTCCATTCCATTAACGCTTCCACTTCGTTTCAGCAACATTACATTTCATTACCGTTCCATTCATTTCACTCCTAATGCCATTCCCCGCAAGCCTGCATCCTGTCCGACGGTATTGCATCTTACAGCTTTGTTGCCAACACAAAAATCTGCCGATTTGCTCCCGAAAACCGAATGCCACCTCAATTGTAAAACAATGCCCTCCCAATTTAACAGGCACTTTCACCACTTCCCACCCTTGAATGGCGTGCTGCTCAGTAACCTCGCTCATCATTTTTTTTGGCACCCAGCCCTCGAGGCACTCTGCTTGTTCCAAACAAAAATGCTGTCTGTCATAAATGCCAGGCACGCCTTAATAAAAAACAAAAATGGCTTTTCTTAATATATTTATTTCAAAGTAGCACTTCGTTTTAAGGTTATCATTAATAAAACCCTTCTGCAAAGTTAGCCTTCCCACGCCCTCTCAATGTCAAGCCTGCGGTTTTGCAAATAAAATTTTCATTTATTAATATATTGATTTTTTTGAAAGTATAAAATTTTTATTTCCAAAAACATTGCGATTCAGCCTACACACCCGCTTTTGGTTGCATAAGGGTTCTTTTAATGATGTTTCATTTTTATTCTTTTTCGGTGTGAGAATAACTGCCAACTACCTGCCAAAATAAAAAACTGCCATTTTGTCAACTCAGTCTAAATGCAAAATAATGAATTTCGCGTAAATAATTACTATGAACTATATAAAATTAGAATGTGCATATTATTTGTTGTATTTTTGTATTTAATTCTTAAAATAAAAAGAAAATGGCAAAAGTAAAATTTAGTGCTCTTATTTCAGAAATGAGGGGCAAGTTAAACGGGTCCGTATTCACAAAAAACAGATACGGCAGTGCATTGCGAAATAAAATTACTCCGGTCAACCGTCGTACAACTTATCAGCAAAGCGTAAAATCATTATTCACTTACTATACCCAGAAATGGCGTTCTTTAACCCCCGACCAGCACAAAGCTTGGAATTCAGTAGTAGAAGATTTCAAACGCAACAACATTTTTGGAGATTCAGTAAAACCTACAGGAAGCAATCTTTATTGCGAACTTAACGCGAACCTCGCCATAATCAGCGAGTCAGAATTAACAAATCCTCCTTTACAAAGAGTAATCGAAGGTGTAAAGAGTTTTAAAATAGATGTAAATTCCACCGTTGGCGCCGAAAGATTTGATATTATTTTTGATCCCACTTCAACCAATATCGAAGTCTATCATTTAATTTATGCAACACGTTGTTATAGCCCGGGCAAATCTTTTATTCAAAACGAATATCGCCTCATAGGTTACATCGAACCAGATTCTGATTCTCCTTATGATGCTCTTACAAGTTGGACAGATCGATTTGGTCCATTGGTTTCAGGTCAAAAAGTATCTGTAAAACTCGTGCCAGTTCATAAAGATACTGGATGCAGATACAGAGCAGCCAATGAATCTGCAGCAGTTGTTCTTTAATATCTTGATTCAAATTTTAAAAGGGTTGCCATCGGTAACCCTTTTTTTAATTCTATTGTTATGGCCTCTATAAAATATTCAGCCCTAATTTCCGAGATGCGCGGAAAACTCAATGGGACCGTGTTTTCCCGAAATCATTATGCCGCCTATGCCCGAAATAAAGTAACGCCCTACAATCCCCGCACCGACCGCCAGCAAAAAATCCGTGCCGTTTTTGCTGATCTCTCAAAAGCGTGGCGCCAGCTCCTTCAGGCAGAGCGCGACGCCTGGAATCAGGCCGTCTATAATTTTCTCAGAACAAATATTTTTGGTGATACCTACAAGCCATCCGGCATAAACCTGTTCATCCGCATCAACATGAATCTTCACAATATCCATCAAAGTCGGTTTTTGCTTCCTCCAAAACCCGTCACAGTTAATTCAATAAAAATCCTTGACATAAAAGTAGAAGCCGGCAGCAATACAATTTTAATCTTTATCGAATCCACCCCCGACATAAGCCACACTCCAATATTATCAGTAACTCGTCCACTTTCCCCCTGCATAAACTTTGTAAAATCCGAATTCCGCATCCTCGATTGTTCCATCAACCCCGATCTAAATAATCCTCAATTATACTCACTCCTTATTGGTCCTCAATATGCCGAAAAATTTGGCGCCCTTTCCAATTTCATTGGCCAAATATTTTTCGTTAAAGTCCTTCCCATTGACCGCCATACTGGCTTAAATGGAATAGCTATTCAGGAGAAAGCAATAATTCAGTAAGGTGTTTAAGCTCCTTTGCTCGATGCAAAATCGCTTAAACACCGTATTAGTATCGGATTAGTTCAATTGGAAATGTTCAAGAGGTGTATTTTCCGAAAATTTTCTGCATATCCCTTTCAATCAAATCGTCAACAACTCTAGCATATTTTTTGGTCATTGTTATACTCGAATGACCTAGCATTTTTGAAACTACTTCAATTGATATTTGATTTGCAAGGGTCACAGTAGTAGCAAAAGTATGCCTGGCAGTATGAGTGCTCAAATTCTTATTAATCTCACAGATGTCTGCTATTTCTTTTAAATAGGCATTCATTTTTTGGTTGCTTGATACTGGTAAAACTAATCCGGATTTAACACATAATGGATGATTTCTATATTTATTCATCAAAGCAATAGCAGGTTGAAGAAGTGGTATATTACACCAATTTTTTGTTTTCTGTCTTTTAACCACTATCCATTGTTTTTCATTTTTTTCTTGAATATCACTATATGTCAATTTTTTAATATCAATGAAAGCCAATCCAGTAAAACAGCAAAATAAATAAATGTCTCTGACCTGTTGAAGCCTTTCAACTTTAAATTCTTTTTTCATTAAAACTTTAAGTTCATCTTCAGTTAGATAAGCCATATCTACCTCATCAGTATGATATTTAATATTTACAAATGGATCATTTTTCATCCAGCCATTAGCTAAAGCAATTTTGACGATTTTTTTGAAATTTTTCAAATACTTTATCGTCGTATTATGGCAACAATCTCGGTTTGTTTTTAGGTAATATTCAAAATCGGTTACAAACATAGGTGTAATTTCATTTAAGGATAAATCCGACCTTTTGTACTTTAATTTAATAAAGTCCTCAACATGCTTCCGGCAAGTAATATATCTTTCAACGGTTCCAGGTGCAAAATCTTTATTTATAAGTCCCTTGCATTTATCATTATGATCTTGAAAAATTTCAAGAATTGATTTACTAAGGCTATCGATGCCCATAAAATTATTCCGTAGTGCAAATGCATTTAATGGTTCATTATGTTCTTCCATATAAACCTTATGCTCTCTCAATTTTGCTTTCACAAAATCGAGATAATCATTTATCTCTTTTGACTGTTTTGAACTTCCTTTTGCGCATCCTTTGACATTATCCCATAAGCTTTCATCAATGCTTTTTTGGATAACGAATTCTGCACGATTACCATTTATGGTAATTCTGGCATAGATTGGTAATGAACCGTTTTTCAATGCTCTAGTGCGTTTTACGAAAAATAAAATGCTAAATGTTGACCTTTTCATACTCTTAATTTTTAAGTTACTAAATTACTATTTAAGAGCAAAAGAGAGCATTGCAAAGTAATGCAAATCAAAGTTTTATTTACAATTCGGTTGCATTATTTTTCTGTTTTTTTTGCCACCGCATAACACACTAAAACATTGCGTTTTTATGCGTTTTTATACGTTTGACATAAACAAAAAAACCACTGAAATAGTTGTAATTCAGTGGTTTTCGTTATTTTTCCTTTATTATCTGCGGAGAGAGGGGGATTCGAACCCCCGGTCCATTTTACAACGGACAACGGTTTTCGAGACCGCCGCATTCGACCGCTCTGCCATCTCTCCTTTTTTTTTCGAGGTGCAAAAGTACATTTTTTAATTAAACCAAAACATAACAACAGAGAGATTAAGCAAAATCTTATGCATGCACAGCTTAAAACACATCTATAATTCGTATGGTGGTATTGTTAAAATTGGCTGTATCGCCTGCTTTTAGTCCTTCCAATGCCTTGTAAACAGGAACCCCGGGCGAAATGCAATAATAAACTTCGTTGGCAATGGTAAGCTTTCCTATGCTGGTGGCTATAAAAAGTTTTTGTTTATCAGTGGTCACCAATGCCCCAAACTCAACACGGGTTTTTACTTCATTGGGTTTGATTTTGTCCAGAGTAAATAGTTCTTCGGTAGCTTTTTGAAGTTGTTCGGCAAAAATATCGCGTCTTCTTAGCATTTGCGAACGAAAAGCATCGTAACGGTCGCGGGGCGCCCCATAATCATTTGCCTGCTGCTGATGGTCGTCCATTTCTCGTTGCAGGTTGGCAACAGTGGTTAGTTGCTGTTGTTTGCAAGCTTCAATGATTTTTGTTTTTAGTGATAAATTTTCTTCAGTGCTCATTTTCGCGGTTTAATTATTACGAAGGTAGGAAATTTTGGAATTGAAATCGTGAATAATCAGTACAATTCAATAAACTCATAAGAATTTTTTGCATAATCAAGATATCTTAAGAAATCAGAGAAAGAGATGATGAGCGAGGCTGTATTCAGATTTGGATGGAAGCTGATATGTGAGGATTTCTGCAGGTTGGTATCGAGAAATATGTGGACATTTTTCGTGGTATCATATATCAAGCCAAAAGGGGATACAGAACCGGGTTGCAGGCCGAGATATTGAAGCATTCGTTTTTCGGAAGCAAAGGTGAGTTTGCCTTGTTTCAGCCGTTTTTCAATATCATGAATGGCCAGGTTTTGTTCACAATCCAGAATAACCAGATAATGTTTGTTCCCTTTATGATTTCGGAAAAACAGATTCTTACAATGTTGGGCATCGTGTCCCTTCCAATATTGCCGGGCAATTTCTATGGTAGGTGCAGGGGGATGTTCAATATATTCAAAGGGAATATGAAGCGTTTCGAGAATCGCATATACTTTAGGGTCACCATTCATAACGGATTGAATTTTTTTTGCAAAAATAAGATGTTTCTTTGAGTTTGTAAAGTTTATCAAGTTTATGGTTATATTGTTATATTGCTAAATGGTTTTATTGTTGGATGGTTACTTTACAAAATTACCTTAGGCACTTCGTGGTTCTACAATAAAATCAATTTATGCCCGTTTATGAAAAAAGTGTAATTTTACATGATAATTCTTTAGCCCATGAAACACCTTATTATATTCTTTTTGTTTTTCCTGCTTGTCAGTTTTTCTATTAAGGCACAACCCAATACATCTGATACCATTAATATTGAGAAACGGATGCTGGGAGCAAATTTTCAAATTAATGGTAAGAATCTTTCGCTAATGAAAATGGAAGAGCTTTGTCAACCTTTTCAGGATGCAAAAGACGAACTTATGCAGGCAAAGCGAAACAGCAATCCATCTATTATTCTTACTCTGGTTGGTGCCGGATTGATTGGATATACTGCCATAAAATGGATTTCGGGCGATGCATCTCAATGGTATTTTGGCGCAGGTGGAGTAGTTTTGATTGGGGCAACCATCCCACTGTATCTTGGGTCGAGGAATCATTCTATCAATGCTGCACGCATTTATAATTACGAAATGAAGCATAAGGCAAAGCCTTAACCATAATGATGCTTTAATCTGAAAATATATTGCAGTAAATAAAATGATGTAGGGGAGTTACCTAACTTTCTGGAAATATAATAATTCGGAAGTGCAACCCTAACCATGGCAGGTTTTGGAGAAAGGAAATTTGCATTCATAGGAAGTTTTTTTTGTCGGTTTATTTCAAAAATTGCTAATTTCACAGTCGAATTTTGAATCAAAAATAACCTACAAAATAAACTATCTGATTAAGCATGAAAGAAGGAATGACCAATTACAAATTTAAGAGCCTCAATGTATTTTCGTCTGAAGAATGGATGATTAATTCTTCAAAAAAATACCGTACGGTTTATGATAGAGCTGAAACAACCTATATATGGGCTGAATTTTCTTTTTATAATAAGCTTTTTGATGAGGATGTTTGGACTGCCAAGGTTAGTTTGAAAGCATTTGCGCTTATTGGCGCCAATAAAGATTTGCTTTGCAGTCTCGATTCAGATCAAACCATTAAAATGGAAGACAATATTGTGGTAATACGCGATGGTTGGGGCAACGAAAAATCGGGCACTTTCTGGTTTAAGGGTGATTATGTATGGGAGGCTTATATCGATGGTGTTATGGTTGG
>CAYYQJ010000138.1:0-7040 GCA_964473775.1 uncultured Bacteroidales bacterium
TAGCTTCAGGTGACTGGAGTTCAGACGTGTGCTCTTCCGATCTCCTTCATTAAATTCGTATGGCAAGGGAGATTTGTTGATAGGTATTAATGTATGGACTCCTGAAACGCTTACCAAAGAAGAAAAAAACCTCATCAATACTTTGGCTAATTCGGAAAACATGAAGCCTAAACCTGGTACCAAAGAACCGAATTTCTTTGCCAGGATGAGAGAGTTTTTTCAATAATTATCAATCATAATTTCAGTCTAATCACATGAAGTACGATTCAAAATGTGTTTGTAAAAACTCTGCTGTTCCTTCTACTTTCTTCTTATAAATTTAAAAGAAGATGTTAGTATTTTACAATAACGAATCAATTAATCCTGTTATGTGTTTTGTGTGGGAAAAACCGTTAAGCCCTATTTCTTTATGTACTTCTTTACCGTTTTTAAAAAATATCATAATAGGAACGCCCGACACTGGTGCAAATAATGAGCAAGTATCCATATCTTCCTCAATGTCTAAACTAATAATATTGATTTTTGACTTTCTATCATCATCTAAATTATGTAGTACTTTAGATAAAGTCTTACATGGAGAACACCATGTAGCACCTAATTTTACTATTAATAGCCTAGTTTCGTTCTTTATCAGTTCTTGTAGTTCTTCTTTAATCATGGTTTCTAAATTTTCCACAAAGATAAAGAATACTTTTAAAATTGTTGGTACAATAGGTAGTATTATAACAAGCTTTAAAACATTATATCAAACAACTTTTCCTGAATTCACAAGCTTTACCTTATGGGATTATTAGAAATAAAAAATGTTTCCAAAAAATTTGCCAACCACCAGGCCTTAAATCATGTTTCATTTGATGTTCCGGCCCAAAGCATCTTTGGTTTGTTGGGCCCCAATGGAGCGGGCAAAACCACATTGATTAGAATCATCAACATGATTACTGCCTGCGACGAAGGGGAAGTGTTTCTTAATGGTGAAAAACTCAGACAAAAACACATAGAAAATATTGGCTATCTGCCAGAGGAACGCGGATTGTATAAGAAAATGAAAGTCGGCGAGCAGGCTTTATATCTGGCACAGTTGAAAGGATTAACAAGGGCTGAAGCCATGATAAAACTAAAATACTGGTTCGAAAAGTTCGAGATTATCAGCTGGTGGAACCGCAAAGTTGAAGAATTATCCAAAGGGATGCAACAGAAGATACAGTTTGTGGTTACCGTTTTGCACGACCCTAAGCTCTTGATTTTTGATGAGCCTTTCAGCGGTTTCGACCCCATCAATGCAAACATTATTAAAGACGAAATCATCCGATTGAGAGAAAACGGTGCCACCATCATATTCAGCACACATAATATGTCGTCGGTTGAAGAACTCTGCGACTATATTGCATTAATCAATAAATCAAATAAGATTCTGGATGGCAAAGTAAAAGAAATCAAGAATACTTATAAGGACAATGTGTATCAGGTGGAACTTGCTGGTTTCAACAAGGTGCTGTCCGAAAATCTCAATCACGATTTTGAAGTGAAAGAAGAATATCGCGACGAAGAAATGCTTCATGCAAAAATCAAGATATTGAACAACAAAAGCACCAACGACATGCTTTCTGCCCTGATGCAATTCGGCGATATTCACGCCATACGCGAAATTGTGCCTACCATGAATGATATTTTTATCACTAAAGTAAGCAACGATTCAATGAATTATAAGACACTTTCGAACTTAACCGAATAATACACACTCATGAAAAAAACCTTCATCATCATAAAACGCGAATATCTTACCAGAGTTAAGAAACGCTCGTTTATTGTTATGACTATTCTGGGGCCTCTGTTGATGGCTGCTTTAATGATAGTGCCTTATTATATGTCCACCCTCGAAACCGACCTAAAGATTATTGATGTGGTTGACGAAACCCCTGTTTATCATAACCTCGGCAGTAACGCGACCATCAAATTCAATTACCTGAAAACCGATATTGCCACTGCCCGTAAAGAATTTGATGAAAGTAAAACCACTGCTTTGCTCTACATTCCTAAGACCGATGCAATTGAACCCACCCATGCTGTGTTGTATTATACCAATAAACAACCCGGAAACAATGTTACCAGTTTTGTTCAGGATAAAATGAAATATGCCTACGAAAACGACAAACTGCTGCAACTATATGGCATTGATAAAGAAAAAATTGAACGAACCAAAACCAGCATTAATTTAGTTTCCGAAAACATAAAAACAGGGGTTAAAAACATGCCTATGGCTACCAACATCATAGGTTATTTTGCAGGGTTCCTTATCTATTTTTCTATTTTCATGTATGGCTCTCAGGTAATGCGGGGAGTGATTGAAGAAAAAACCAGCCGCATTGTTGAAGTAATAGTTTCGTCAGTTAAGCCTATACAACTATTGATTGGAAAAATCACCGGCATAGGCATGGTAGGGCTCACACAGTTTTTATTGTGGATTGTACTTACCCTGGGTATTGTAACGGTGTTCCAGTTTTCTGTGATGCCGAATCATGTTAAAACCGGCAGCGGCATCGACAAAAAAGATGATTTCAATATGCAGAAGAATACTTTATTTCCTGAAGGCGTAGAAAAGGCCAAAGCTGCCGACAATTCCGACGACGAAATGTCCTCTCTCGTAAGTTCCTTAGGCAAGTATGATTTCGTGGCAATCATTTCTTTGTTCTTCTTTTATTTCCTGTTTGGCTATCTGATATATGGCGCACTGTTTGCGGCCATTGGTTCTGCCGTTGACAGCGAAGCCGATACCCAGCAGTTTATGCTGCCTATCACTATTCCGCTGATTCTGGCCTTTGTGATGGCCCCATTTATTATCGACAATCCTCAGGGGCCCATATCTTTCTGGTTTTCTATCATTCCGCTCACCTCCCCTATCGTTATGATGATACGCTTGCCTTTCGGAGTTCCGGTACTTGATTTGGTAATATCTATGTGTTTATTGGTGCTGGGATTTTTTGGCACCGCATGGATAGCAGCGAAAATTTATCGTACAGGCATCTTAATGTACGGGAAAAAGATAAGCTATAAAGAATTGTGGAAGTGGCTAAAGTATTAGGAAGTCATTAGTCAGTGGTCATTAGTCATTAGTCAGTGGTCATTAGTCAGGGAATAGGGAATAATATCTGAATCTTCCCCTATAAATGACTAATGACTAATGACTAATGACTAATGACAATTCCCTATTCCCTATTCCCTATGAGTATAGTATCTCACCATCGGTCTGTTTTTCGATGTTCTGTCAACAATTTCGAAGCCTGCTCGTTCGAAGGATTTATACAGACCAATCCAGGCAAACGAATCAAGGAGTTTTTCCTGTGTGGGAATGCTTGGATAGGCCTCAATAATTTTAATCCCTTGCTTTCGGGCATATTCTATTACTCCTTCCAATAGCAATACCGATATATGCTGACGACGAAATTCTTTTGCAATAAAGAAACAAGGGATAGACCATACTTCTTTGTTGTCAATGCGTTTATGAACTCTAGAGTTTTCGAGTTTCATAAAATCTTCTCTTGGAGCAAAGGCACACCAGGCTATGGGAAGGTCCTCATAAAAAGCAATCATTCCGGCAGGTTTTCCGGCTTTTACCAATTCATGCATGGCATCTTTGTTGCCATCATCGGCTTTGCCTTCAATAAAATCATTCTTTTTCAGGCGATAATACATGCACCAGCAATTGCCACAGGCGCCATTTTTGCCAAACAACTGAACAAATTTACCCCAATTGGCTTCGGTTAAGGGTTCAACGGTTATCATAAGTTTAGTAAGGTTATTTCAGATAGGGATAATTGCCACAGATTTACAGATTATTGGGAGGCGGGGAATGCAATTCCCCGTTAGCGGGGATAAAGAATACTACAAAGAGATTTTATTATGCTAATAATATCTCAGCCGGTATCCTTAAACCTTTATATAACGACTTCACCATTTTAAGTGTCAATTGTCTTTTTCTATTAAGAACTTCACTTACCTCTATTTCGCTTCCTAAATATTTTGCCATATCTGTTTCTGTCATTCCCATCTGTTCCATTCTAAATTTAATTGCATCAATGGGGTCTGGAGGTGCAATTGGATAATGCGCCATCTCGTACGATTCAACTAATGTGCATAATAAATCCATTTCATCCCCCTCGGGAGTATTTTTCTTTGCCCCCCAAAGAAATTCAATTCTTTTAATGAATCGATTGTAATCGTGTTCAGTTTTAATTGGTTTTATTTTCATATTTATATCGTTTTAGCGTCAATTTTGTCATATTGTTGATGTGTCCCAATAAATCGAATAAATATTACTTGAAATTTATAATCTATCGCAACAACAAGTCTGTATGTATTACCATTAATATTAAAAACAACTCTTCCTGCTCCAACAATACTTGCATTTTTATATTGCAGTTTAATTTCATTTGAGTTCTTCCAATCAGAATTTTTTACATCATGGTACCAAGATCGTAATGAGGTTTCTGAATCTGCATAATCAGGTTTTTCCCAAAATTCCCTTAATGTTCTAACTGCTATTACTCTCATGGTGCAAAGATACGATGTTTATTAATTACTTTCCGGACTCCACTTTTATTTTTTCAATCGTTAATGAATGTCAAGAACTTTCAAAGTAATTCTTTGTCGGTTCTCGTGTCTGTCTGCTTTACCTCTTTTTAAACTTGCCAATAACGTTTTGGGGCTTTGCAGCGGGCGGGGTTGAAAGTTTATCAAGGTTATTTCAGATAGGGATAATTGCCACAGACCTGCCAGCCGGACAGGCGGGTTCACAGATTATTAAGAAGCGGGGAATGCAATTCCCCGCTAGCTGAGAATACTTAATAAAAACTCTTTTTATAAAAATTATCTTTAATTATTCTTGTAGTACCATCGGTAAAATGAGCTTGAACTGTTGATGAATCAAATTTGTAATCAAATGAATCTTTATTAGAAGGAAGAATGAGGCCCCCGCCAGGAAGTTGCTCTTTCCCCTCATTTATTTTAATTACTTTAAAATTATTTGGTTTAATAATCACGTTATATGCATTATCATTAATTCTGATTGCATCTATTGTCTTATTAGAATTATTTTTAATCTTTATTTTTCCTATGAAATTAAATTCAGAATCAATATAAAATCCGTCATTTGTAACAATTATTTCGTCCTTACCTTTTTTATTATCATCTTTTACTGTTGTTTTACTTTTATTATTAATGTTTTTGGCTAAGCTCGGGTTTTTGGCTAATTGATCAGCCAAAAGTTTATTCAATATCTTAATAGAATCTTTTAAACTTAAATTTTTGGACACAAGTAACCTGTTATCATCTTCTAATGCAGATATTTTAGTTTTTAATTCCATGATTTCACTATTATTGCATGCTGTTAAAAATATTAGCATGAACAAGCAAGTTAAAACATTTTTTATCTTCATAATTTTATATTGATTATTAATATACTACACGTCATTATAAATACAATTCTGTTCTGACTAAAGTTTTTATAAATCATTCATTTTGTATAATTTACCTAATCCTGTATTTAGCCATTTTCTGTATTATATTCAGAATCCATAACGTTAGCAAAAGTAGTAAATTTCGTTCCAGTTTTATGGAGGATTGGCAGTAACGTTTTGGTGCTTGGCGAAGAAGCGGATTTCGAAGCACAAAACTGTCGGCAAGCACTACACTTGATGCGAAGCACAAAGTTTCATTTAACCACTGAACCGCCAATTTCTTGTAGGTGCTGTTAGCGGCTGCCATATTTTCTGTCTGCAATCGGGTTGTTTCTATTTGCATAAGTCTTGCATTTTTCTGTTACATTTTTCTCTTAAATTTTCTTCAAAAATATTCTTACTTGTTGGGTCTTCAAGGTCTTTTAAATATTTGTTGAACTCGTCAACTAATGCCTTATGAAAAAGCTTTCTGTTGATTATAAGTCCTTGTTCGGGATCACTGTTGTCAATGAGAGTAACCATTTTACTACTACGAATATTTATCAAAGAATTTGTTTTGCTTTCTGCTTGATGCAAAAGTCCGCAACGTATTTCTCTATAAAAAATGTAAATTACTTTTTCGTCTGCTTTAAAGTCAGGGAAAAATGAACTGTGTTTGAAAAAGTCTCTAAAAGCAAATTTATTTTCTTTGTCAGTATATGTCTTGTCCTTGTTCTTGTTTGAATATTTTTCGTCAGAGTTGTAAAGTCCTAAGTAAAATTGGTTCAAGGTTTCAATTAGTAAGCTGTCAATGGACATTATTAAAAAACCACAATTGTATTTTACAACTTTGTCAGAGCTGTTTATTAAATGGTCAATTGGTAAAAAGTAACGACTTTCAAATCTTGTTCTAATTATTTCAATTCCTTTTGTCCAACTGTCGGAATTGATGTCGGCTAAATCTGATGTCCAGTCTGAATTACTATGTTTTTCTGATATTTTTTTTGTCATTGTCAATTCTACTTTGAGTGTCTGTTTTTGGTCGGAATGGTTACCGATAACGTTTGTGTAGCGTGAATTCACGCTATGTTTACTATATTTTTAATTCGTGCAATTCATTTTTTACTATTAGAAACATTTGGCAATTATCTTTCTTTCCCCATCCTAAATCTTCCATCAAAACTACCATTTTCCCTCCAAATACCAGCTAATACCCCGTTTATTTTCCTCTTTTAAATTTCCACTTCAATCATTTCAAATTTGCGCAAGCTTATAACCAATTGATTTATTGATAGAAAAAAATAATCATCTTACCTAAAACCGTTGTCATGTCGATGACAATAGTCCACATGTCAATGACAACAGTCCACATGTCGATGACAACAGTCCACACCTTGATGACAACTGTCCACACCTTGATGACAATAGTCCACACGTTAATGTCAACAGTCCACACCTTGATGACAATAGTCCACACGTTGATGACAACAGTCCACATGTCGAAGACAACAGTCCACATGTCGATGACAACAGTTCTCTTGTCGAAGTGCACAGTGCTACTCGATAAGACGACTGTTTTTTACACCAAGTCGAAAATTCTTTATTCAG
>CAYYQJ010000139.1:0-7037 GCA_964473775.1 uncultured Bacteroidales bacterium
GAGAGATGATGCTTGCGGGAGTTTCGTAAAACATATAATCATGCCCCAATTGCAGCAAAGTGCCCGTCAGACTGTAAGCAAAAGCGGCGGTTGTGCCAATCACAATCAGCACATCCATGTTTGGAACGCCAGAACGTATTGAAAAATAAGCGCTTTTGCCAAAATGCCAAAGCCCTAAAGCAAACACAGGCAGGCAAAGCGACAGTTGAAAATAGGGTTGGTGCAAAAAATGCAGGGGAATAAACATCGCGGAAAGCAATGGAATGGTGAAAAACAACGAAAAATAGAATTTATACTCTATACTGTTGAAAGGGCTGTGTTTAATGGTCTCATTTTCGGTCAGATTGGCGGCAATCTGATAGCCCATTGCCTTAATTTTGTTGATTGCTTTGTCCGTCTGCTCCTGATCTTCGCAGCTAAAACGCACTTCCGACGAAGTGAAATTAACATCTACTTCCTGAAGGCCCGCTTTCTCTAGTTGTTTCTTGATTCCCAGCGCACAATTCACGCAATCCATGCCGTCCACCAGCAGAACGGTGTCTTTTAATTTCTTCATTTTTCAAAAACAGAAGCTTAATATTTGGTTTTTGGTTACTTTTGTCTGATACAAAGTTAGTCAATTTAATACTATCATGCAAAAAATGATTTTCCGCAACGAAAAAAAAAGTCGCATACCTGCTTATGATAGGGGCGGGCTTGCTCCTAACTATCATTTTGGTGGCGCTTGGTTTTTACAATCATGCTTCCGCAGATGATTACGTATGTACAGATGTTTACAATGAAACTTACTGAGTTATGGTTGGTGGTTTTTTACAATATTTTAATAAAGATTCACTAAAAGTTCAGTCAGAATAGCTAACAATTAAATGAAAATATACCCATGCAAGCATTGAAATTCAAGAATGTTGCCATCAGTCCCGAAAACGATAAATGGAGTAAATGCATTCACCGTGAATTGAAAATTTATAAAAAAGCTGACGACATCCGCAGTGAGTTTTCCAGAGATTATAACCGCATATTGCACAGCAAAGCCTATAGGCGCATGAAACACAAAACCCAGGTGTTCTATGCAACGCAAAATGACCATGTTTGTACGCGCATTGAACATGTGAATCACGTGGCTTCAGTAAGTTATTCTATAGCGAATTTCCTCGGACTGAACACAGAATTAACCGGAGCCATTGCCATTGGACACGATTTGGGTCATGCGCCTTTTGGACATGTTGGAGAGTACATCATCAGGGATATTTGCGCACGGGAGCACGAAAATGCTTTCTGGCACGAGCGTAACAGTCTGATTTTTGTTGATAAGCTGGAAACCCTGCCAAATCTTGATAACAAAGAGAATAATTTGAATTTAACCTATGCCGTTCGCGACGGAATTATATCTCATTGTGGTGAAGTGAATGAAAATGCGATTTTCCCGAGAACAGATTTTATTAAGCTGGAAGAGATTAAAAAAGCAAATGAATATGCTCCTTTCACCTGGGAGGCCTGTGTGGTGAAAATTGCCGATAAAATATCCTATCTGGGACGCGATATTGAGGATGCATTGACACTTAAAATACTCGATAAAGAACAATTAAACGAACTATCGGAGATTGTTGCAGAGATAAAAAAGGTAAAAGTATGGCAAATAAACAATACCATACTTATGAACGATTTTATTTTGAATTTATGCAAGATGAGCACTCCTGAAAAGGGCATTTTATTTTCTGAGAAGTATCTGAAAATGATTAATTCTGTAAAAACATTTAACTATAAGCATATCTATAAGCACAAACGTCTCAAATATTTCGGCGATCTGGCAAAGCTCGTGATTGAATCTTTATATCAGGTATTATCAGAAACCTTTGCCCCTCCAAAAGAGCTGATTGAAGAACTTGACAGGCTGGAGAAAATATATCCATCCCTGTTTGGAGCCTTTAAATATTGGCTGATGAAATATTCAGACATCAATTTGCCGGAAAGAAAGCTATCGAAGTTCGAAAACGTTTTGGTTTATGATATTCATAATGAAAAGGATTATAAACTGGCCGTGCTTCATTATATTTCGTCTATGACCGATCAGTTTGCCATGAAGATGTTCGGCGAACTTACCCGATTCTAAGCACAAAAAACGCATCACTCATTCAAAAAAACCAGAGAGCAATTCAACAATATAACAATAAAACCATTTAATCATGACACCAGACCAAAACAATATGGATGAAATAATAGATAAATTTAAAACCAAATCGGTTTTAAAACAGTTGGTTTACCAAAACACCCGACAGGTTTTTAAAGACCTGAAAAAAGTTGCCATAGAATTTGTGGCAGAGGCAAAAAAAGAGATTATTGCTAACAATATACCACAGATTGTGGTAGAGTTTAACGATAAATCCGAGTTCGAAGCCGAGTTGAAATTTGCTGGCGATGCCTTGGTTTTTATCATGCATACCAATGTGTTCCAGTTTCCACGCGAACAATCCATCATGCGTACCTCTTATGTAAAAGAGGATGAAAGCCGGGCATATTGTGGTGTGATATACATCTACAATTTTCTGGCGGATTCATTAAAATACAGAAGAGAGAATGATGTGGGTTATCTGGTTGCCAGAATCTTTATAAACAAAGACTTCCATTTTGTAGCTGAAGGAAAAAGGCAAATTCATTATCTTAACAATACCTTTGTTCCCGAGCCAATAGATGCTAATGCTCTAAAAAGTATTTTGAATACTGCCATCATTTATTCCATCGATTTCGACTTATTACTGCCTCCTTACGAAAACATGAAAGAGCTGGCATTGTCGCAGTTATTGGAATATTCATCTTCAATACAGTTTCAAACGGGGAAGCGTTTAGGCTTCAGATTTCAGGCCGATCCGGGCGAGATGTTGTAAATTGAATGTTTTTATAAAAAAAAATCCAAAAAATAGTTGCAGGAAATAAAAAAACAGTATCTTTGCACCCTCAAAAATGAGAAAAAAACTTAACGGTCCGTTCGTCTAGTCGGTTAGGACGCCAGGTTTTCATCCTGGAAATCAGGGGTTCGAGTCCCCTACGGACTGCAACTAATAGTAATAAAATGGCAAATCACAAATCATCTGAGAAAAGAATCAGACAAACAGAAACAAAAAGGTTACACAATCGTTACTTTGCTAAAACAATGCGCAATGCATTGAAAGAGTTCAGAGGTTTGAAAGAAAAAGCTAAAGCCGGTGAAGAACTTCCTAAATTGGTAAGTATGATTGATAAACTTAGCACCAAAGAAATTATTCATAAAAATAAGGCTGCTAATTTAAAATCTGGAGTTGTGAAGTTTTACAACGCCATGAAATAATATAAAGATATTATTCTAAGGCCCTTGCATTTGTGCAAGGGCTTTTTTATTGCCCTTTTGTAAAATTCTCCAAAAAATATTGTCTCAAATATTTTAGTATATCGGGAATTTTATTTTTATTTGCTCCTGAATTTATAAATTTTACCAAATGTCGGAGTTAAATATTATAAAGCAATGGGCTGAGGACGACCGTCCACGCGAAAAACTTATCAATAAAGGCAAATCTGCCTTAAGCGATGCCGAATTGCTGGCCATTCTTCTGCGCTCGGGTTCTTCCAAAGAAACAGCAGTAGATTTATCCAAGAGAATTTTGCATCATGTAGCCGATAATCTGATTGAATTATCGAAACTGAACTGTAACGATCTTATGGCTTTCAATGGCATAGGCGAAGCCAAGGCTTTAAGCATCATAGCTGCCATGGAACTCGGTCGGCGACGCCGTGAATCGGAGATAGCCATCAAACAGCAAATAACCAGCAGCAGAGATGTGTTCGAATATTTTCATACCAATCTTTCAGACAATCCTTACGAGGAATTCTGGATATTGCTGTTGAATCGTGCCAACAAAATAATAAAAAAGGTAATGATTAGCGAGGGTGGTATTTCCGGAACTGTTGCCGATCCGAAAAGGATTTTCAAAGCAGCTATAGAAAATAATGCTTCTTCTATCATTTTATGTCACAATCATCCTTCAGGGAATTTAAAACCCAGCGAAGCCGATATCAAACTCACCAAAAAACTAAAAGAAGCAGGGACGATGTTAGATATTAGTGTGTTGGACCATATTATTATTGGCGACGAGAAGTTTTACAGCTTTGCCGATGAAGGTCTTTTCTAAATGAAAATAAAAAAACCACCTGAATCATATTTTCAGGTGGGTAAAAATTTCGAAAATCTTGATTTTATTACATCTTAATAAAACGCTGCGTTTTCAGGGTTTCATTTTTACTGTTCAGTTTTATAAAATAGATGCCTCCCGATAAATCCTTGGTATCAAGCATAATTTCATTGCCTAAGGTAAGTTTGTTTATATTCTGTGACAACAAAATTCTTCCTGTAATATCCAGCAATTGAAGTTGTCCGTCTTCAGGCATCTGAGAAATATTGATGTTGATATTGTCATTGGTTGGATTTGGATAAACATCCATTTTAATATTTTTTGCTATTTCATTTATTGCAGAAGGACTGATGGGGCAATCGTTGATAAAAGTGATGTTTGATGAGGCATTTAATGAATCTACAAATGAATACCACGAGTTTACATTATCTCTCAGGAAGTAATCCAGATAGGGGACAACAAAATTCATCACAGTTGTTTGTTGTGCTGCAGGGGTCAGAGGAGGGACTGGCAAACATGTTGATTCGCCAACGGTACAATAGAAATTATAATTGGCAAAATTGCAATGACTTCCACTGTTGATACTTATAAAAACCTTGCATGCACTTGCCAAAGCATTATACATGGGCGTCTGATGGGTAGCCGGTGGCGCTACACAATCTGATGAACCTGAAATAACCAGATTTGGTATTGTAATAGAAGCCGACGCTGTGGTTGATGATGGGGTGGTTTCTGCTGCAGCAAGAGTTACCATACAGTCGGGTACAGTGTTGTTTGCACAAGCAAGAAATGCTGAACCACCCCCCATTGAATGTCCCATCACAGCGGATTTAGTGGTTAAGGTTTGATAAAAAGGTGATGCGGAATTGGCATTTTCGGATTTTAATTGATTGATTAGAAAAGCCAGATCTGCGCCAAAGTCGGCATGAACCGGCGATAAGCTACTTTCCGTTGTTGGAAAGACTACAACATATCCTAATGGAGTAAGTGCATTCCAGATGTTATCATAAGAACTCCAGGCCATTGTAAATCCATGGCCGAAAACAATCAATGGGAATTGTCCTGTTGCAAAAGCAACATTATCACCTGCAGCAGTGCCCGGATAATAAATTTCGGTGGCAATACTTCGATTGCTGCGGGCAGGGTCAGTATAGGTTACTGAGCGATGGCCTACCGAGTATTGTGCTGAAACACTTAGTGCTATCGACACTAAACAAATAAAAAATAAAACTTTTTTCATGGTAATAAATTTTTGAAATTTATAAATTGCGGTTAAACAAAAACTATAATAATTTGAGGGTTCAAAAATAGAAATAAAATTATAATAAACACAAAATTTTATTAACAAATGTTGGGTCGGTATCCTAAATAAAAATTATGATTATATGCAGTAGGATTAAAGTATGTTTTTATGAGAATCAAATCCATAAAAAAAAGCGGATGTAAGATGAAATGAATCTCTTACATCCGCTCTATTTTTTTGTTTAATTACTTGGTAACGGCTTCGAGACGTTTCATAATAGAGAAAATAAATATCGCAGCTAATACGCAGCAAATAATAAATATTCCCCAAAGCATATATAATTCTATTTTACCCCACATCAAACTTCCTACAAACAGGAATTTATTGCCAATGGCAGTTGCAAGCAGCCAACCTCCCTGCATCAAGCCCTGGAAGCGTGCCGGAGCTACTTTCGATACAAAGGATAAACCTATCGGACTCAAAAATAGTTCGGCGATAGTCATGATAAGATACGAACTCATCAGCCAGTAAGGCGAAACCCTCATGCTTTCTGCAACTGCGGCACCGGCCATATCTTTGGGTGCAACCAATCCCAATGAAGCAATTAATATTAGTATAAATCCTACGGCTGCAATAAACATTCCGATACCGATTTTACGAGGCGAAGATGGTTCCATATTCTTTTTGTTCATCCATGCAAAAACACCCATCACCATAGGAGTTAAAGCTACAATAAACAGTGGATTGAATGATTGAAATACTTCTGGTGATATTAAATTGGAAGCAGGAAAATGACTGGCAAAATAATAACATCCATATCCAAATCCAAGAAACATAACCCCACCAATAATTTTATTCAAACCTTTTTTATTGAAAAACAACATGGCACATCCGGCAATGGCTGCTATCACACATAAAATGGATTCGAGATTAAAAAACAAATTGGTTACCGGTCCAACATATTGTGTGGTATAATCGCGGGCAAACATGGTTAGTGTGAGGCCGTTTTGATGGAATGACATCCAGAAAAATATTACCACTAAAAATACCAGACTAAGCGCAACTACACGGGGACGTTCTTCTTTGGTAGATAATTGGAAAACCAAAGTAACAAAACCAACAAACAAGCCAACCGCTAATCCTAACTGATAGTTGATGTCTTTTATATCAGTGAAATAATCGGCTATGTGGAAAGCAACTGCCACAAACACCATAAGTCCTAACGAAATTAAAACAGCTTTCAGATTGCTACTTAAAGTAACTGAAGGTTTTCCATCGGTTTTGGTTTCTACTTTTGCAACTTCTTTTTGTTTGGTAGGGATAAGTTTATTGAATATCAGATAAACAATAAGCGATATAATCATAGCGCCTGCTGCAATACCAAAGGCATAATTGAAACCTGTTGAAAAAACCTGAATATAATCGGTTGCAAAAGTGCTCAGATTGGCTGCCGATTTGCCTCCGCCTGGGATGATAGCTGCGTTGGCAAGATTTTGAAACTGTGTAGGGTCTTTTAATGTTCCGTTAATAAACTGATGACACAATGAGGGCAAACTGCCATCTTCAAGATAACCATTGGTTTTCATCCAATATCCCTTGATACCTTTAGCAACAAAGGGAGCAAAAAATGCACC
>CAYYQJ010000140.1:0-6991 GCA_964473775.1 uncultured Bacteroidales bacterium
AGCTTCAGGTGACTGGAGTTCAGACGTGTGCTCTTCCGATCTCCGTGGTTTTCTTGGCGAAAGAAGCAATGGAAGCAATGATAGAGAAAAAGATAAATCCCATCACTATCCATAAAAGTAAATAGCCGGTCATGGATGCCAGCATAAATTTAAAAAACTGTTTCATTGTTATAAAGTTTTATAGGTTTGATTAAAAAAATTCTTTGGTAAAATTAGTATTAAAACAGATTGTTAGACACAATGGTGAATTAATTGTTACAAAATTAATCAACCTTTTTTTAAAGGTTTGTTTATTTTTGGAGAAAATTAGAAATAATGATTTGTTTTTCATTGGGAAGCAATCTGGGCGACAGCTTAGGATATTTGCGTAAAGCGGTAGATGCTTTGCAGTTGGTATTCGGGAAACCTGTAAAGATGTCGTCGGTTTACGAAACCGAGAGCTGGGGAGTGGTAAATCATCCCCCATATCTGAATGCTACGATTTGTTTTAATACCGAATTGTCGCCCGATGAAGTTTTAAAAAATATAATGAATATTGAAAAACAATTAGGCCGTGTCCGAAGCACTGCAGCTACCCCCGAACCCCGAACCATTGATATTGATATTTTATTTTATGATGAATGGATATTGAATAACAGTCAACTTATAATTCCGCATCCAAGAATCAAAGATCGCAAATTTGTGCTGATTCCTTTGGTTGAAATGATGGGAAACTATCGTCACCCGCAAACAGGAGAATGCATGCTTGAATTACTCGAAAAATGTAAAGACACCAGCCAGGTTGTTAAAACCGAACTATTACTTAACCCAGAATGAACTACAATTATATAGCCATAGAAGGAAACATAGGTGCAGGAAAAACTTCGCTTGCCACCCGAATTGCACAGGATTATAATGCAAAACTGATTTTAGAACAGTTTGAAGACAATGCTTTTTTGCCCAAATTTTATCTGGACCCTGGCAAATATGCGTTTCCGCTTGAACTAACTTTTCTGGCCGAACGCTATCAGCAACTAAAAGATCAGTTGATTCAAAAAGATTTATTCAGCTCGTTTATCATTTCCGATTATTTTATTTTTAAATCGCTGATATTTGCAAAGAAAACCCTTGCCGAAGATGAACTGAGGCTTTACACCCGACTGTTTCATATCATCAACGATGCGCTTACCAAACCCGATTTGTATGTGTATTTATATGTAAATGTTCCGAAATTAAAAAACAACATCACCCGTCGTGGCCGAAGCTACGAACAAAACATAGAACCCGAATATCTCGAAAAAATACAGGCAGGCTATTTTGATTTTATAAGACAACAAACCGATTTGCGGATTTTAATTCTGGATGTTAACCATATTGATTTTGTTCATAACGAGGAAGATTACAAACGGATACTGCATTGTATTTTTCAGGAATATCCCATAGGCATTCATCGCATAGAATTGTAAAATTCAAAGCAAAAAAAAACTCCGGAAATTCCGGAGTTTTTTTTTGAAGTATTGTATTCAATTATTTAATGGCATCCAAAAATGCTGATTCTTTCAGATATTTCAGGAATTCTCTGTCGGTAGCAGCTTCTGTTTTGTATTTTGCATCAGCAGCAACAGCTTTCTTCAGGAAATCATACATCACCGAAGTGTTGGCTGTACGGGCACCATAAATAGCCATCAGATAACATACTGCGGCAGTTTGTGGTTTGGTGCAATCCAATGTAGATTGTGCAGCAGCAGCATTGCCAGAAAGCAACTGAGCTAAAGCCAAATTATATTTACATTTCTTTCCACCAAAAGATGATAATGCACCAGCATAGTCGCCTTTTCTGATTTTTAATAAAGCTTCGTTAAAGCTAACATCAATGCTCTTTGCTTTTGCCTGATCGAAATAAGTAGCAGCCTGATCGTCTGTTTTATTCCAGAAAGCTAAAACACCCAGATTATAAAGAACCTGACCATTGTTAGGATTCAAAGTGTTTGCTGTGTTAAGATAATTGGTAGCTTCATCAGTTTTTCCTAAAAGCATTGCACAGGCACCTGCATTATTGAAAGTTCTCCAATCTTTAGGATACAAGGTAGTAGCTGATTTGTAAATCTGATATTTGGTAGCAACATCTTCGGTCAAAGTAGCTGAATATAAAATTTCTTTATTGTCGAGTTTTTCAGGAGCAGTAGTAGAAAGTTTTATGATTTCTTCTTTTGATTTTTTAGGTTCGTAGCAATTAACAACAAATTCGGCTCTTCTCAAAACAGATAACATGGTTTCAACTTCTTTGTAAATAACCGTCATGTCTCTGATGGTTTTTTCTCTTTCCATTTTGTTGTCATGGCTCTTAATAACATTTTCAATAGTTTGTTTCTGTGGAATGCTTGAAGCATTTAAGGCTTTCATGAATCCATCGAAATCGGCGCCTTTTGAATTAACAGTGATAGGAAGTACAGGAAACTCAACTTTTGCAGGTTTTGCACCTTTTACAGGAACTTCTGCAGGAAGAGCACCATTGATTAATTTTTTGTCTTTAATCATCTTCTTAATCAGATTGTCAAACCAATCTTTAGCAGTTTTTCCACGTTCGTCCGAAAGCTTCTGGTTTAATGTTAATTCTCCTTCTGGAGAAGCCCATGCATTGATATCAATGCTTTTAATTTTCCAGTTTCTGGCAATAAAAGCAGCAAGAGAATCAAGAATTACACTGTTGTTTTTATCTTTATTCAACTCCAGATTCATGTTCAGATTTGATTTCATGTAATCGAAATACAAATTGCCTTTTTTGGTAATAATGGTTTCGAGTTCGTAATCATGCATAGCAATTTGCGTGTCTTCTTCACGTTCAATGCGGGTTGAAGTGTATATAACTCCATCAGCCAATTTAGTGAGTTTGTCAGCAGCCAAAGGAACATCCACTTTTTTGCCTTTGGTAGCCAATGGTCCAACAAATAACTCAGAAGCATTCATGCCTGGATCGTAATTAAACACATCAGTATAGGAAAAACTTCCGCCTGTTTTGTATTTAATGGTTTGTCCGTCACCGATAGCTTTTTCGCCTTTCAGAGTAATTGTTTTTAATTTAGCAACTTCCGCTCCCTGCATATTTTTCAGTACGGGAGTGATTTTTACAATAGCCTTTTTATTAAAATATTTGGCAGGAATGGTGCCATTTACACTAACGGAAATTTTTCCGCCATGTGCTTCTAATACTTGAGGTGTTACAGTGTACTTTACTGTCGGGTATTTCTTAATCATTTTCCCCAAACCGCAGCCGGTGAAAAACAGAACTGACAATAATAAAGCAACAAAAACTTTGATGTTAACTTGTTTCATGATGTTATTTTTTATGTTATTAATTTTTGAGATTTAAATTTTTCGATGCAAATATATAAAAAGAACCTTTAGTTAATATTAAAAAAAAATAAAAATTTATTATTGCCCTAAATTTTAGTGCTAATTACTTTTATTTAATTTCGATATTATGTCCCACAATACAATGCCTACACTCACCGAAATATTGAATGAATGCTTGGTTCCATATTGAGGTATTTCTAGTGCCAAATCACATGTTTCCAATGCTTCATCGCTAACTCCGCTTACTTCGTTACCAAAAACAAGAGCGATTTTTTCGTCAGATTTTACTTCCATTTTATCAAGCAATAAACTCTTATCGGTTTGTTCAACGGCATACACAACATATCCTTCTTCTTTTAGCATTTTTATTGCCATTTCTGTTTCTTCGCAATATTCCCAGCATACAGATTCAGTTGCATCAAGTGCCGTTTTCTGAATTTCGCGATGAGGAGGGGTGGCTGTGATACCGCAAAGAAAAAGTTTTTCGACCAGAAAAGCATCACAGGTGCGAAACACCGAACCAATATTATTCATGCTTCTGATGTTATCCAGAACTACCACCAACTGGTTTTTTTTCTTCTTCTGAAAATCTTCTATACTTAATCTGTTCAGTTCCGAATTTTTTATTTTCCTCATTTAATCTTTAGTAATAAAAATCAGTGCAAAAATAATTAAAAAAATCAGCACCCAATAATCAGATAGTAGTTCTTTTTACCTTTTTGAATGAGAATATACTTGTCGCGAATCAAACATTGGGTATTCACAATAAAGTTTTCATCAATCTTATTTTTATTCACGCTGATACTCCCCTCTTTCAACATACGGCGTGCTTCGCCTTTCGAAGCAGTTATCATCGATTTTTCGCCCAGAAAGTCAATAATCTGAATTCCGTTTTCCATATCTGATAAGGGAATTTGCACCTGTGGCACCCCTTCGAAAACCGACAACAACATTTCTTCCGACAAACGCATCAAAGCATCAGAAGTACTTTTTCCGAACAATATTTCTGAAGCTTCGGCTGCTGCCAGATAATCTGCTTCCGAATGAACTCTTATAGTTATATCTTTCGCCAATGTTTTTTGCAGTAACCTAAACTGAGGGGCTTCCTGATGTTTTGCAATAAGCGCATCAATATCTTCTTTATTGAAAACTGTAAATATTTTGATGTAATTGGCAGCATCTTCGTCGCTGGCATTGAGCCAAAACTGATAGAATTTGTAAGGCGATGTTTTTTTAGCATCCAGCCACACATTGCCGCTTTCGGTTTTTCCGAATTTGGTTCCATCGGCTTTTTTAATCAAAGGGGTTGTCAAAGCATAAGCTTCTCCACTTGCTTTCCGACGAATCAGCTCGGTGCCGGAAACAATATTGCCCCATTGGTCGGAGCCACCCATTTGCAGTTTTACATTTTTGTTTTTAAACAGATGGTAAAAATCGTAAGCCTGCACCAATTGATAAGTAAATTCGGTGAACGACATGCCTGTTTCCATTCTGTTCTGAACGCTGTCTTTGCTCAGCATATAATTTATGGTGATGTGCTTTCCAACATCGCGAATGAAATCCAGAAAATTAAAATCGCGAAACCAATCGTAGTTGTTCACAATTTCGGCAGAATTGGCGCCGCAATCAAAATTAAGAAATTTTTCCAGTTGCTTTTTTTGTCCGTTCAGATTGTGCTGCAAAATATCTTCCGAAAGCAAATTGCGTTCCTGCGATTTGCCCGACGGATCGCCCACCATCCCTGTTGCACCACCCACCAAAGCAATGGGTTTATGACCGGCATTCTGAAAATGCAACAATGTCATTACCTGAACCAGATTGCCCACTCCGAGAGAATCGGAAGTAGGGTCGAACCCTATATATCCCATAGTAATTTCTTTATTCAATTGCTCTTCAGTTCCGGGAATCATATCGTGTATCATTCCCCGCCAGCGTAATTCTTCAATAAAATTCATAAACAAAATTTTGGCAAAAGTACAGAAAGATTGGGATTTTTGATTCAGGATTTAGAAATAAGAATCAAAAATACTGTCCCCTATTCCTTTTTATTTTAATTTTGTAGTAATTTAAATGAAATGATTTTTGTAAGCGGTGGCAGTGGTTTTTTAGGTTCTCATTTGTTAATAGAACTCTGTAATGCAGGTAAAAAAGTTAGGGCGATGAAACGACCTTTGTCTGATATTACCTCTCTCGAACGCATTTTTTCCTTCTACGGAAAAAGCAATCTGCTGCAAACCATCGAATGGGTGGAGGGCGATTTGTGCGATATCAAATCCTTCGAAAATGCAATTTCAGGCGTTGAACAGGTGTATCATTGTGCCGCCACAGTTACTTTTTCATCAAAAAACAAAAACGAAATTCTGCATAACAACATTCAGGGAAGCGGTAATCTTATAAATTTAGCCATTCAATCGGGTGTAAAAAAGTTCTGTCATGTAAGCAGCATAGCCGCACTGGGAAAAGAGGCGGTTATTTCAGAAAAAACGGTTTGGGACAATCAATTTAAACATTCTGTTTATAGTGTCAGCAAATACGAATCGGAATTAGAAGCCTGGCGTGGCATGGCCGAAGGATTGGAAACCATCATCGTAAGTCCTTCGGTAATCATCGGCCCCTGGAATCCCGATTTGGGTATAGCAACTTTTTTCCGTCAGGTAAAAAATGGCTTGAAATACTACACCAGTGGTGGCAATGGTTTTGTGGATGTGCGCGATGTGGCTAAAACCATGGTCGCGCTGATGGATAGCGAAATTAAAAACGACAAGTTTATTATTTCGTCCGAAAATGTAAGTTTCAAAGATTTAACCTGCATGATTGCCGACCTTATGGAGGTAAAAAAACCCGAGGTTCATGCCACAGAATTTATGACGGGAATGGCCTGGCGATTGTCGTCGTTAAAATCAATCATCACTCAAAAGAAATCGCATTTTGATAAAGATACTGCCCGCATATCGCAAAACACCGCCATTTATACCAACCAAAAAATATCCGAAGCCCTCAATTTTAAATTCATTCCTATACAAGAATCATTAAAACATACCTATCAGTTTTACAAACTTTAGTTCAGCACTTTTTTAATATGAAACGCTTCAACACCATCACCATTATAAGCTTGGTCGCTATATTTATATTGTATTCATGCGGAAATGCCAATAAAAATGCCAAACCCGGCGGCCCTGCCACCGACACCTCCACCGTAAATGTGAATATCCCCGCTTTTAACGAAGATTCGGCCTTTTATTTTACCAAAAAACAATGCGATTTTGGCCCCAGAGTTAATAACACTCAGGCTCATGATAAATGTGCGGTGTGGCTGATACAAAAAATGAAATCCTTATCTGCAAATGTGATGGTTCAGAAAGGACAAGTAACCGCTTTTAATGGCACTTCTTTAAAAATTCAAAACATCATCACCAGTTTTAATCCTGATAAAACTTTCCGCATTTTGCTTTGCTCTCATTGGGATTCAAGGCCTTTTGCAGATGAAGATGAAGATGCAAGCAAACACCGCACCCCCATTGATGGGGCCAACGATGGCGCAAGCGGAGTGGGTGTGTTGATAGAAATTGCCCGCATTTTAAACCAACATAAAACAGATGTTGGGATTGATATTGCCTTTTTTGATGCCGAAGATTATGGCGAGCCCAAAGGCGATACC